>JBATUU010000294.1:0-9397 GCA_049671385.1 Ornithinimicrobium sp.
ACTCGGCCTCGGCGATCTCAGCGACCGGCGCCCCTCTACGGTCTCCACCGGTCAAGCGCAACGAGCGGCCTTGGCGCGAGCCTTGGCGACCGAGCCCGCCCTCCTGCTGCTCGACGAACCGCTGTCCGCGCTGGATCCGCAGACCCGATCGGCAACCCGAGCCGACTTGCACCGCAGACTCGGCCAGTTCGAGGGCATCGCGATCGTGGTCACCCATGATCCGGTCGACGCCCTTACCCTGGCGGATCGCTTGGTCTTTCTCGATGCGGGACGAGTCGTCCAGGTGGATACCCCCGCGGCGGCGATCGCCCGCCCGCGCAGCCCGTATGTGGCCGGGATCGTCGGTCTCAATCTGCTCAGCGGCACGGCGCGGGTGACTGAGCGCGTCGTGATCGACACTGCAGGCGTCAGCGTCATCACCGCTGAGGACCCGGCCAGCGTAAGCCATGGCCAGCGGCTCTGGCTCACCATCGATCCAGCAGCTATCGCCCTCTACGACCGGCCACCGGAGGGCTCGACCCGCAACATCTGGCCGGTGACCGTCCACGATGTCACCGTCGTGGGGCAGCGCGCGCGGATCAGTTTGCGCGGACCGCTGCCGCTGACCGCGGAAGTGACCACCGGCGCCGTCGCCGACCTGTCGCTGATCGCCGGGCGCCAGTTGTATGCCGGGGTGAAGGCCACCGAGGTCATCACCTACCCGGCGTAAACAGCCAGCGGCAGAACTGGTGGATGTTGCCTTGGCGTCACTCGCTAGGGTGCACACCATGGTCGTGCAGCGTGTGCTCCCCAGCGAAGAAGCCGGCGACCTGTTTGACCTGGTCGCAGAGATCACCAGCGAACAGTTGCTCCCGAAGGCCAGCGACGCGGAGGCAGCCGGTAAGTTCCCTCGTGAAATCTTTCACATAATGGGCACAGCGGGTCTGCTGTCGCTGCCCTACCCGGAGGAGTTCGGCGGCGGCGGTCAGCCGTATGAGGTGTACCTGCAAGTGCTGGAGCAGATCGCCTACGCCTGGATGTCGGTCGGTGTCGGCGTCTCGGTGCATGCGCTGACGTGCTTCCCACTGGCCACCTTCGGCACCGCGGCGCAACAGCAGAAGTATCTGCCGGCGATGTTGTCCGGGGATCAACTGGGCGCGTACTGCCTCTCTGAGCAGCAAGCCGGCTCCGACATCGCCTCAATGCGCGCCAAAGCCACCGCGCTCGAGGGCGGCTATGCGCTCTCCGGCAGCAAAGCGTGGATCAGTCACGCCGGGCACGCCGACTTCTACTCCACGTTCGTCCGGACCAGCGATGACGGTGCCCGCGGCTTGTCCTGCTTCGTGGTGCCCGGCGACGCCGATGGCCTGTCTTTCGGCGCCCCGGAGAAGAAGATGGGACTGCACTGCGATCCCGTCGCCGAGGTCATCTATGACAACGTGCACGTCGATGGAGACCGGCTGATCGGCCAGGAGGGCCAAGGCATGAGCATCGCTCTGGCCGCCCTAGACTCCGGTCGGATGGGCATCGCCGCCACCGCCACCGGGCTGGCGCAGCGAGCGCTGGACGAGGCCGTCGCATACGCCGGAGACCGTGAGCAGTTCGGCAAACCCATCATCGACAATCAAGGCCTGGCGTTCTTACTGGCCGACATGGCCGCCGCGGTGGGTGCCTCTCGCGCTGCATACCTGCACGCAGCCCGGTTGCGCGACGCTGGGCAGCCACACAGCCTGGAGGCCTCCATCGCCAAGCTGGTTGCGACCGACGCCGCGATGAAGGTGACCACCGATGCCGTGCAGGTTCTGGGAGGCTACGGGTACACGCAGGACTTCCCGCTTGAGCGCTTCATGCGAGAAGCCAAAGTGACCCAGATCTTCGAGGGCACCAACCAGATCCAACGACTGGTGATCTCGCGCCAGTTGCAGAAGAAGTAGAGACTGAAGACCCCTACCAAGGAGCAATCGTGCAGATCACCTCAGATGTCGTCGCACTCATCACCGGTGGGGCCAGCGGTCTCGGCGAGGCCACCGCCCGCCGCATCCTCGATGAGGGCGGGTCCGTCGTCCTCGTGGACTTGCCCGGCGGACGCGGCGACGACGTAGCTGACGAGCTGGGCGAGCGAGCGCGATTCGCCCCGGCAGATGTGCGCGACGAAGCACAGGTCCGTGCCGCCATTGCCGTCGCCGCTGAGCTCGGGACGCTGCGGATTGTGGTCAACTGCGCAGGCATCGCCACGCCGGGTCGGATCTTGTCCAAACGAGGGACGCTGGGCCTGGAGGACTACGCCTCGGTCATCGAGATCAACCTGATCGGCACCTTCAACGTGATGCGCCTGGCCGCCGAGACGATGGCCGCCAACGAGCCATTGAATGGCGACCGGGGCCTCATCGTGATGACGGCCTCTGTTGCCGCCTACGACGGCCAGATCGGCCAAGCCGCCTACTCCTCCTCCAAGGGCGGCATCGTGGCGCTCAACATCTGCGCTGCCCGAGACCTGGCCGATAAAGCCATCCGGGTGATGACGATCGCACCAGGGGTGATGGAGACTCCGATGATGGACGGCCTGCCGAGCGAGGTGAAGGACAGCCTGGAGGCGCTGGTGCCTCACCCCTCCCGCTTGGGCAAACCGAGTGAGTATGCGGCACTGGTGGCTCACATGGTCGACAACCCGTTGCTGAACGGCGAGGTCATCCGCCTCGACGGCGCCTTGCGGATGCCCCCGCGCTAACGCGGCTCCATCCGCACGACCGTCATCCCCGTCCCGAGGTCAGCACCGGGGTCGCCCATCGCCGCTAGAGCCGCACCGGCCTCGTTAAATGAAATGACTGACCCGATGAGGACACGGGGGTCGATAGTGCCGTCCGCGATGGCGGCCAACATTGCCGGGTATTCACTCGCTGGCATCCCGTGGCAGCCGTAGATCTCCAGCTCGTGCGCGATGACCCGGTCCATCGGTAGCGCGGGCGAGGCATGCTCGCCAAAGAGCAGGCCCACCTGAACGTGTCGGCCGCGCCGACGCAGGCAGCGGATCGAGGCGCTGGCGACATCGGCTCGACCGATGGCATCGATCGACACGTGTGCGCCACCGAGGGCTTGCACCCGCGCCGGCACATCATCCGCGATGTCGAGGGCAGTCAGCGCCCCGAGGTCCAGAGCGGCCTGCCGGGCGGACGGGCGGGGATCGATGGCGACAACTGTGGCGCCCAGAGCCGCACCGATCAGCACGGCGGACAAGCCCAGACCTCCACAACCGTGCACCGCCAGCACGTCTGCAGTGCCGAGCCGTCCGTGCACCACCAGCGATCGGTAGGCCGTAGCGAATCTGCATCCCAACGACGCCGCAGTCACGTCGTCGATGGCATCGGGCAATGCCACCAGACTGGTATCTGCCTGGTGCACCGCAACTCGCTCGGCGAAGGAACCCGGGCCGGTGAAGCCTGGCTGCGTTTGATCCGGGCAAACCTGCGCCTCGCCAGCGATACAGAATTCGCACCGCCCGCAGCCGCAGACGAAGGGCACGGTGACCCGGTCCCCCACCGACCAGCGCCGCACGTCGGCACCGACCTCGGCAACTCGACCGGACAACTCGTGCCCGGGCACATGAGGCAAGGCGACGGGCTCGTGCCCTTGCCAAGCATGCCAATCGGAGCGACATACCCCGGTCGCCGACACGGCCACAATCGCGCCATCCGTGGGACACACCGGCTCGGACACCTCCACGATGTCCAGCGCCCCGCCGTAGGCAGAGAAGCGCGTTGCTTTCACGCCAGCAATCTATGGCATCAGGCGTCGACTTCGGATCTGCGACTCGAGAGTTGCTGCCACCCGTCGGTGCTGATGGGCGGGGTCCACCCAGCGTCGGTGAGCCAACTCCGCGCCTGTTCCTGACCGAGCATGAGCAACCGTAACCGGATCGCCTGGGGTTGGTGCACCAGACCAAGACGCCCACTCGCGCTTGCCGATCGAGCCGCAAACCGGGCCAGCGGATCGGCAATCAGATGCGGGTCGCGGCCCCCCAACATCCTCAGCAGCGAATGGTTGGTCAACCCTTCACTCGGTTGATGCACGATTAACGGTGCCGACCGTGAGGTGGCCAAAAAGGCAACCGCATCGGCGACGTTGGGCAACAACGCTTGCGGCGAACCCCGTTCGCGGGCACTCGTGGTTGCGAATCCGGATGCGGCGTACCGGCTGAGTGCCCGCGTTGAACGCCGCTGGAGAGCGTGCACAGTCGGTGGCCGATAGATCGTCGTGGGTGCGCCCACTGGCGAGGTCGCCAGCAGCAGCCGCTCTCCGCTGGCTTTGCTCTCGGCGAAAGCGGACTGAGGATCCCAGGTCCGGCTCGAATCGAGAACTCGATGGTCACCCTGCACACTCCCGGAGCTGAGGTGGATGTAGGACGCGCCCCGGGACCGTGCTGCATAACCCAGCACTGCCGGTAGAACGACGTTCGCTCCGTAGACCGAAGTGTTCTGACCGTGGCTAACATCCCGCAGGCCACCGGCATTGATCACCACGTCGGGCCGCACGTCCTTCAGCGCCTCCACCTGTGGGGCTGCAAGCTTGCCGAGGTCGGGCTCTGAGCCATGGTCGGCATCCTGGCGCAAACGTGGTGCCGCAGAAGCGACAACGCTCACGCCTCGTTGTTCAAGCGCGGCGCAGATGGCTCCGCCGAGAAAGCCCCTGGCCCCGTAGACCACGACCGTGCGCACCCTCAATGGTGCACACTGTGACGCCGGGTGCCGATGGCATGTTCCTGAGCCATCTCGCGAGGTGTGCACCCCGTTGGATCTGCGGCTGCCGCTGTCCATCCTGCGGCGGCAGCGAGCGCTTCGATGGTGCGGTCAGCATCAGTGGTAAGCGCGTCGTGGCCCACGCGTTGGTGAGGCACCCGGGCCCCCTGGAGCGCCGCAACTCGGTCAATGCTGGTCCGATGAGCGATGGCCTCCGTAGCAGCGACGACGCCTAGCCCGGACAGTTTACTTCCGTCGCTGACCCATGCCTCGCGTTCACGCTTGCTGTGCCTTAAGGCGATAGACCGTCGCACCTGGACGAGCAGACATATGCGAACCTTTTGGAGCGAGGAGAGCAGCTCTATTCGCTTACGCCCCTGGACAGTTCGCGACGAATCAACAATTCGCTGAACACCATGAAGGTCACGTAATTCGCTGATAGTCGCGCCCCATGCCTGACTCCATATGCTCGAGGACTTCTTTCCTTGCTCAGCGTCTTCACAAGCAACGGCCAAAGTTGCCATTGACATTCCGGTGTCTTTTTCCACGCAGGCGATCACGGGCCCCCAGAAAGGGCAGTCGAGCAAGGGGAGTTCACACGCGCACGCGCGGCCTTGCGCAGCCCATTCGAAGAGATGCGCGAGCTCGCCGCCGTCCATCGCACCACTGCGCTGCGACAGCAGATGCCCCAGCAGGCTCGAGGCATGACGGCCATGGCCGCCGACATATACAATTTCGACGGCAGGCGTATGTATTGCGCTGGGTCTGATGCGGTCCTCGCGTGTGCTAGCGGTCAGATCATTGGGGACGGCCTATTCAACTACTTCTTGGCGGGACGTCACCTATAACGATACATAACAAAGTCTGATCCGGTAAATTCAGTCATTGCTGGGCGAGATAATTTACTTAACGCTGACCCCGACTATGTATTGATAACGCTTCGCTTACTTTCAAAAGACTTCAAGCAGCGGCGCTACCGAATTCAGTGCACATCCCGCAGATTACGTCTACGGGACTGGAGGACACGAAAGGCCGGTGTCGCAGTTGCGACACCGGCCTTTCGTGTGTGTGCGGACTCAGCCGCGCAAGTGCTCCACCGGACGCATGCCTGCACCCGTGTCGGCAACGGTCTTGACGCCGCGGCTCATGTTGGGGATGAGGGCGAGGCCTGCGCGCTCGGACGGGGTCTGACGCATGCGGCCCAGGCTGTAGAGCGCGGCGGCGGACATGGCGGTCAAAGAGATAGCGGCGAACATGTTGTGCTCCTTCGTGTTGATGTAACTGGTCTGTGTGCCCCCCTGTGCGGTTGTGCAAGTACTACTATCCAGGGTCTGTAACGTAAGCACAAGTCATACAAAATCATCTATTTATGTAAGACTTGCTACATGTTTAACCCAGAACACCTCCTGACCCTGCAAGCCGTGGTCGAGGAGGGAACGGTGCTCGGCGCGGCTGATCGACTCGGGTACACACCCTCGGCGGTGAGCCAACAACTCGGCCGCCTGCAGCTAGAGGTACCTCAGCCGCTAATGCACCGGCGCGGTCGGTCGAATGTGCCCACAGACGCAGCCGCCGTGCTGGTACGCCTTGCTCAACAGATGCGCGATCTCGATGAGCGCACCCGCTCGGAGTTGGAGATGCTCGACGGGCAGGTGTCGGGGTCTTTGAGCATCGCGAGCTTTCCGACCGCGTTCCGCGGGCTGTTGATCCCGGTGGCGATCGGCCTACGCTCCGAGCACCCCAACCTCGACGTTACGCTGCATGAGTTCAACCCTCATGAGTCGGTGTCTCACGTGCGGCGTGGCGACGTCGACCTGGCAGTAGTGCATGACTGGACCGATCGGCACGTGCGTCTACAGGGCGGTGTCGTGGATTGGCCGATCGGCCTGGACCCCGTCGATCTCGTCGTCCGCGAGGATCACGACTTCACGATCGGACCAGACGGACTGGACTTCACCCAGCTCGACCATCAGGTGTGGATCGATGACACTCCCGGCGTCTTCAGCGATTGGCTGTTGGAGTCATTGGACACCCACCGCCTGTCCTATCGGATCGGGGCGACGGTGGAGCATCTCGCGATCCGCCTGCGGCTGGTGCTCGAGGGCTTTGGCATCTGTCTGCTCCCAAGGTTGGGCCGCGGCGACTTGCCACCCGGACTCCTCACCGTGCCGCTGCGCGGAGCACCCACCCGGCGGTTGTATGCAGTGCACCGTGAGGCCAGCACTCAGCGTCCCGATGTCGTGGCCGCGCTGGAGCTCATGCGTCAAAGTTGGCGAGCAGAGTCCAGCACTTAGGCTCTTGGTCATGAGCGTGATGGAAGTGACGGGGGCTGGGTCATGAATATCGGGCTCGAAATTCTGATCGTTGTGCTGCTCGTACTGGCCAACGGGGTCTTTGCCATGGCTGAGATGGCGCTCGTCTCATCGCGCGAGATCCGGCTGAAGGCCTTGGCCGACACCGGTGATGCCGGCGCATCTGCTGCGCTGAAACTCGTCGACGAGCCCAGCCGGTTCCTGTCCACAGTGCAAGTAGGCATCTCGCTGATCGCGATCGTGCTGGGCGCTTTCGGCGGTGCGCGCCTGTCCGATGACCTGGCCCGACCGTTGGCTCGGATCGATGTCATCGAGCCCTATGCCGAGCCGCTGGCCTTCGCCGTCGTCGTCTTGATCATCACGTTCTTCTCGTTGGTGCTCGGCGAGCTGGCACCCAAGCGCTTGGCGCTGCACTCCCCGGAACGCATCGCTGCGCTCGTCGGTCGTCCGATGCGGCTGCTGTCCAAGGTCGCTGCCCCGGTGGTATGGATCCTCAGCGTCTCAACCAACGCCGTGGTCAAGGTGTTCGGCGTGACATCGGACTCTGATGAGCCCGATGTCACCGAGGAGGAGATTCGCCGGTTGTTGGAGCAAGCGGCGACCTCCGGGGCGGTGGAGCCAGCCGAGCGCGACCTGGTGGAAAAGGTGTTCCGGGTCGGTGATCGCCGGGTCGCTTCGCTGATGACTCCTCGCCCGCAGATTGCCTGGGTGAATGTCAACGACTCCGCGGAGGCAACGTGGGAGCAGATGTCCACCTCGGGACACTCGGAGTTTCCGCTGTGCGACGGGACGCTCGACGACGTGCTCGGGTTGGTCTCCATCAAGCGACTGTGGTCCCAGGCCAGGAACGACGAGCAGGTTGACCCGCGTGCGGCGATGCGCGCGGCCCCGTTGGTGCCCGAGAGCATGCCCGCTCTGGGAGTCCTGGAGGTCTTTCGCTCCTCGGGCAGCCATGTCGTGCTGGTCGTCGACGAGCACGGAGACATCCAAGGTCTGGTCACTCCGCTCGATGTGTTGGAGGCCATGACCGGCGACCTGCCTTCCGACGACGAGCCACCAGACCCACGGGTGACCCAAGAGAGCGACGGGTCCTGGGTGTTCGACGGCGCCGTCTCGGCCGACGTGCTCTTCGAGACCATCGGGCTCAGCGGTGACACTGATGAAGATCGCGGCGACTACACGACGGTGGCCGGATTCGTCCTCGAGCAGTTACAGCGGTTGCCTGACCCCGGCGAGCACCTGACCCACGAGGGCTTCGATATCCAGATCCTCGAGGTCGAGGGCAATCGGGTGTCAGCGGTGCGCGTCAGCCGCGCGGAAGAGTCCTCCGACGACGCAGCCGACTCTGACCTACCGTCTGCGTAAGACCCGCCTTTCGTCCCATACCGGGCCGTCCGTTTCGCGCACTCGTCCATCAGCACCGAAGACCATGAACCGGTCGAATCCACGGGTAAACCACCGGTCATGGGTCACCGCCAGGACGGTGCCTTCGAACGCCGCCAGCCCCTCCTCGAGGGCCAAGGCCGAGTGCAGGTCCAGGTTGTCAGTCGGCTCGTCGAGCAATAACAAGGTCGCCCCAGACAGCTCCAGGAGCAGGATCTGCACCCGGGCCTGCTGGCCACCGGACAGCGAGTCGTAGGTCTGTTCACCAGACTGCGCCAACTCATAACGGTCCAAAGCGCGGGCGGCTTGCTCCTGCGGCATACCCGCGCGGTGGTCGTCCCCGCGATGCAAGATCTGCAACAACGTTCGGCCCAACAGGCCGGGGTGGTTGTGACTTTGGGCGAACCACCCAGGCCGCACTCGTGATCCCAGACGGACACTGCCGGTATGCCGCACTGGCTCGGGCACCATCTCGCCGACCGGCTGGTGCTCGATGTCCGGGTCACTGCCGCCGAGGGCAAGCAACCGCAGGAAGTGCGACTTGCCGGAGCCGTTGCTGCCCAGCACGGCCACCCGCTCGCCGTGCCACACCTCCAGGTCGAAGGGCTGCATGAGCCCGGTGAGCTCGACGTCTTCGCAGATGACAGCTCGTTTTGCGGTCCGGCCGCCGCGTAGCCTCATGGTGACCTTTTGCTCGGCGGCGACGACCTCGGGCGGGCCGGCCTCCTCGAATTTGCGCAATTTGGTCTGCGCCGACTGGTAGCGCGAGGCCATGTCGGAGTTGTACTTGGCCTTCTGCTTGTACATCAACACCTGGGCGCGCAAGGTCGCTCGCTCCTCGTCCCAGCGGCGCCGGTCCTGCAGCAACGAGGCGTTGCGCGCTTCGCGCGCTGCTGGCCACCCGGCGAAAGACCCGGGGTGCACCCAGAGGGTGCTGCCTGCCGCCGACGGCTCCAGCGTCGCGACGCGGGTCGCGGCACTGGCCAAAAG
>JBATUU010000295.1:0-3886 GCA_049671385.1 Ornithinimicrobium sp.
AATCCGCAGGGCAACCACGGTGAGGACGTCAAAGAGTACTGGTGGGCCACCGATGGCACGCCCACGCACAGTTTTGCCACGTGGCTCTATCGCTACCCGCAGGCAGCCTTTCCGTATGCCGACCTGATCGCGACCAACGGCGCTCGCGGCCCCACGGAGCCGGAGTATGAGTTGGCCGACACGGGCATTTTTAACGATGACGCGTTCTTCGATGTTGAGGTCATCCACGCCAAAGCTGCTCCCGGCGACATCTGTATCGAGATCACCGCTACCAATCACGGGCCCTCGGCGGCGCCGATTCACCTGATCCCGCAAGTGTGGTTCCGCAATACGTGGTCGTGGGGTCTGGATGATCGCCGGCCTCGGATCAGCGAGCAGGACACCGACGGCACGTATGCTGCTCTGCTGGCTGAGCATCACGAGCTCGGCCACGTGCAGGTGCGGGCAGAGGCTCACGAGCACGCCGGTCTGCCGACGTTGATCTTCTGTGACAACGAGTCGAACTTGCGCGCCCTCTATGGCGAGGAAGCGGCCGCTGGCCAGCACACGGCATACCCCAAGGACACGGTGAACGAGGTGGTGCTCGGCGCGAAGGGACCCTCTGCCGAGGGCGGCAACCCCGACGCTGCCGGGACCAAGGTGGGCCTGTGGTGGGCCTTTCCGGAGGTCCCCGCCGCAGAAAGCGTGACCGTTCGGCTACGGCTGCAGCACAGCGCCGCATCAGGGACTGGCGATTCCGAGGGCGCGGACGACAGCTTCGATGATGTTCTAGCCACTCGACACCGCGAGGCCGACGAGTTCTTTGCCTCGGTGCTCCCTGAGGGCACGAGTCCGCAGGATGCCTTCATCGCCCGTCGGGCCTTCGCCGGTCTGCAGTGGGGCAAGCAGCTGTATCTGTACGACGTGCCGCGCTGGTTGGCCGGGGACCCGGCCCAACCCCCGCCTCCGCCGGAAAGAGCCGAGGCGCATCGGGGCCGTAACACCGACTGGCAGCACGTGAACCTGGCAGAAGTCATCTCGATGCCGGATGAATGGGAGTACCCCTGGTTTGCGACCTGGGATCTGGCTTTTCACTGCGTGGCACTTGCGCACGTGGACCCTGCTTTTGCCAAAGATCAGCTGCTGCTGATGTGTCGCGAATGGTCGATGCACCCCAATGGTCAGTTGCCCGCGTACGAGTGGAACTTCTCGGATGTGAATCCTCCAGTGCATCCCTGGGCTGCATGGCAGGTCTTCTCCATCGGCGGCTGTGTGGACCGTGATTTCCTGCAGCGCATCGTGCTCAAGATGCTGCTGAACTTCCCGTGGTGGGTGAATCGTAAGGATGCCGACGGCTCGCATGTCTTCGAGGGCGGCTTCCTGGGGATGGACAACGTGGGGCTGTTTGATCGCTCCGAGCCCCTGCCCGATGGTCAACGGCTGGAGCAGGCCGATGCCACGGCGTGGATGGGCATGTTCTGTTTGAAGATGCTGCGGATGGCGACTGAGTTGGCCCGCGAAGATCCCGCCTGGGATGAGGTGGCCACCAAGTTCTTGGTCCATTTCTTGGCCATCTCTTAAGCGATGGAAGATTTCGGGTCCGGGCACAATGCCCTGTGGGACACCGATGATGAGTTCTTTCACGATGTCTTGGTCGGGTCCGATGGTCGAGCGCACCGAATGCCGGTGCGCTCGATGGTCGGACTGCTTCCACTGAGTGCGGTCTCGCTGGTGCCGAACTGGGTCGCCACCGAGTTGCCGGACCTGACGGACTTCTTCCAGGGGTGGACCCAGCGTCGCCCAGAGTTGGCCAGATCGCTGATCCATACGAATCATCGGGGACAGGCGGTGCGGACGCTGTCGATGGTCTCGACCGAGCAGTGGTCAGCGTTGCTGCGGCCAATGCTGGACGAGGGGGAGTTCTTGTCGGCGCATGGGATCCGCTCGCTCTCGGCGATTCACCGCGATGGCGTCGAAGCGTATGTCGATGGCACTGACCTCAAACTGTCCTACGTTCCGGCAGAGTCGCTGACCGGCATGTTCGGCGGCAACTCCAACTGGCGTGGTCCGATCTGGATGCCGGTCAATGCGCTGCTCACAGACGCACTGCGGGTGTATGGGCGTGGCGCCGGGATCAGTGAACAGGTTGAGTTCCCGACGGGCTCGGGGGAGCGGATGCCGTTGACCGATGTTGCTCGCCTGACCGAGCAGCGGTTGGTGGCGATGTTCCGCTCGGATGACGACGCCGGGGGGCGACGGCCGAATACGCCTCGCCATCACCCCAGTGGGCCGCTCTGGGATGAGCACCCGACGTTCAGCGAGTACTTCAACGGCGACACCGGTGAAGGCCTGGGGGCCTCCCATCAGACCGGGTGGACCGCGCTGGTTGCTCATTTCATCTGTGCTCCTGAGGGGATCGCCAACCGCTAGCTGAGATCGCGATGAACGCAGGCCATCGGAGCTTTGTCGCGGAATTGCCCGCTGTTGGACGCACATCAGTGCGCCAGCCGCCCGGAGCGAGCGTGTGATCGTCCACACGCCGAACCCCGGTCGTCGCACACACCGCATACCCTGCTCGGTATGGCACACGACCTCGACCGGCTGCTCAGCGCTGCGGTCGCATCTGTGGGTGGTGCCACTCGCGAGGGGCAGGTGCGCATGGCTCACGCCGTCCGCGATGCAGTCGAGGACGAGCGCCATCTGTTGGTGCAGGCCGGAACGGGGACCGGCAAGTCGCTGGCGTATCTTGTGCCGGCGATCGCCCATGCCGCCGCGACAGGCAAGCCGGTCATTGTTGCAACAGCAACGCTGGCTCTGCAGGCCCAGATCATCGACCGCGACCTTCCGCGGATCTGCGCCGCGCTGCGCCCCCTGATCGGACGCGAGCCGACGTTTGCCTTGATCAAGGGACGCTCCAACTATCTGTGCAAGCACAAAGTCGTCGGCGGCTTTCCTGACGACGACGCCGATTCTCTGATCTCGGTCGGATCCGTCGATGCCGAGAAATCGCGCATGGGCAGTGAGATCACCAGGTTGCGGGAATGGGGTGAGGTCACCCAGTCGGGGGATCGCGACGAACTCGTGCCGGGAGTGAGCAACAAGGCCTGGCGACAGGTCTCGGTCAGTGCCCGGGAGTGCCTTGGTCAAAAGTGTCCGTTGGTGAGCGAGTGTCACGTGGAACTGGCCCGTGCGACGGCGCGCGATGTCGATGTCATCGTGACCAACCACGCGTTCATGGCAATCGATGCCTTCGAGGGCAGGCACATGTTGCCCGATCACGATGTCCTGATCATCGATGAGGCGCATGAACTCACCGATCGGGTCACCTCGACGATTACTGCAGAGATGACTTCAGGCACGGTCACCGCGGCCGCCAGGCGGGCAGCGAAGCATGGCTCGGTTGAGGCCCTGACCGATGCCGCCGAAGATCTGGCTGAGGTCCTGGACGAGATCCCCGAGGGGCGACTGACCCACGGGTTGCCGGAGAGCTTGTCCCGGGTGCTGATCACCGTGCGTGACGCAGCGCGAGGCGTTCAAAGCGAGATGAAGACCGACTCCAAGGCGGGCGCCGACGGTGCTCGTCAAGTCGCTCGATCCGGTATCGACGAGATTTTCGATGCCGCCGAGAGGTTGCTGGGCGAGCGCGAGCTCGATGTGGCCTGGATCTCGCGCGATCAACGCGGGTCGACGACGCTTCGGGTCGCTCCTATCAGCGTGGCAATGATGGTGCGGGACAAAGTGTTCGGTGATCGCACGGTGGTGATGACCTCAGCAACACTGGAGCTCGGCGGCTCGTTCGATGCCATCGCAGGCACGTTGGGCTTGCGTGGCACGGACGCTCCGGCATACACCCCGCTTGATGTCGGCAGCCCCTTTGACTATCCGCAACAAGGCATCGTCTACGTCG
>JBATUU010000296.1:0-2945 GCA_049671385.1 Ornithinimicrobium sp.
GCAGCAGACCGATCGCCCGGTGAGCCGGATCAGGGGTAGCGTCGCGGACCTCATCGACATTCTGTGAGGGGTGGCGCACTCCCCCGGCCAAGACCTCACGCTGGACACCGCATACGGCTTCGCCTCGGGGAGTTTCTTCGGCCGGCAGTTCACCGCGCAGCGATGCGAGATGGACGCTGGCGAGAGTCTGAATGACCGCGGCCGCCCGTGCCATTCCCTGCAGGGGCGCAGATATGGGGCCCTCGGCGTCGACGGGCACCCGGATCTGGAAGCCGACATTGCTCGTGAGCGCTAAGGGCGTCCGGGCGGCTAGATACCCGTGCAGCCACGCTGCCGAAAGCCAACTGCGACCGTGAGCGCCTTCGGTTGCGGCGAACTCCTCGAGTGCGGCCTGGCATGCTGGCCCATCGCCCGCCAATGTCTCGGCGACGGCTGCCTGGCTCTGTCGCAGCTCCTGCGGACTCAGCAAGGGGTGGAGTGCGCCGAGATATTTCTGCAGGGTCTGAGCGAGCGGAGGGACCGGCAGATGTTCCATGCCGCCAGTCTGCCCTCAACCCTGCGCCACACAACCCCATGACCCTTGCCCACCTCGCCGAAGCCTGGTTAAGTGGCAAGCAGACTCGTAGGGGCCAGGGAGGCGTGTGCGCATGTATTCAAGACATGCAACGCAGGATGCGCACCAACATGCACACGGCCAGCCTGCGGGGCGCAAACCACATTCGGTTCGTGCCGAACCGCTCGCTCTCCTCACGCTCCAGCGGGGGGCGGGCAATGCGGCGGTCGGGGAACTTTTGCGGTCACGACGTACATCCTCTGGGGCCCACTCGCCAGGGGGTACACAGCCGCTCACCGTTCAGCGCCACTCTTCCTTCGAACATGCGCTCATGGGTGATGTTGGGCCCGACTCACTGGGTAGAGCCGTGTCGAGCACCCGACATCGACAGCATGTGCTCCTCCAAGCAATTCGCAGGTTGGACTACTTCGCGGCGAACGCGGCGCGAGCCGGCGCTCCGCGACAGTTCCCAGACGTTCGTTGGGTCAAGCTGAGCGGCAGCGATTTATGGGTGACCTACGGCGAAGTCAATGCGCTCGCCGACTACCTGCCCGGTCCGGCGGCTATCGACGGACTGCCGCGGGAGACGATGGTCCCCGTTCTGCAGCGGATGCGTCAGACGATGCGACGGCAGTTGTGGCAACTGGTTGGGATCGACCACAGTCCTAGCCAAGCAGGCGCTGGGTGGTCCTGGTTGGACCCGATCAACGAGGCGGCCGGCGAGGTCAAGACCATGGACTCAGCCACGGAGTGCCTGTGTACCCAACGCTACGGCGGCCTGCTAGCTCGCAATGCGTGCCACTTCGTGCCCCACAGTTGGCAGCGGTGGGCGAGGTTCCACGAGGAGGCCAGAGGTCAGGCACGGCAGGCGGTGCTCGAGGCCGATGCTGAGTCACCGATCACCACTCCGGGGACCGCAGCAGGTGAGTGGGCGCGTCAGGCGTGGCTCAGCAACGGCTATGGGGATCACTTTTTGCAGGACTCCTTCGCGGCTGGCCACCTGATCAACAAAACCCTGGTGATGCAGTGGTTCGCCGAGTTCCTGGCGGGATTGTCGTGGGCTGAGCGTCCCTGGTACGGGGTGATCAAGCAGGAGTTCCTGGAGGCGATGAGCACCCGAGCCCAGCCCGGTCTAGCGGCTCGGCCGCTGTACTCGACGTCTATCGCGGGTGTCGGTTCGGCCACGTCAGATCAACGCGGTGGCTTCGGACCCGCCGATCCGCAGACCGCTGAGGAGCGGACGGACCGTGCGCGACGCGTCTCCGCATCTGGGGTGGGGGCAACCAATCGTCGAACGGCGGAGCAGGCGTATCAGGTGTACCTGCAGTTCCTCAACAACTCCTTCATCCAAGGAGCGGCCGGCGAGGTGCACAACTACTTCAACCGGGAGGGGCTCGAAGTGGAGAACGCGCTCGGCACCCGGTTCCGGGTCGGTGGAGACAACACCCTGTTGACCGAGTCGAACAGCGTCGGCGCAATGTTGGCAAGTCAGGCAGCGCACAATTCTCAGGGCGCCATCATGGCCATCTTGAACGGCGAGGAACCAGCGTCCTCCGCTGAAGACATCCTGCAGGTTGTCCCTTCAAAGGTGGTCGTGACCGACCCCCGTCCGCTGGCTCTGCCTACGATGCAAGCCCCCCTGCCCGGTGGAATCAGTCGAGCGGTGCCCTTGGAGGAGTGGCACGACGGCTACCTCAGGGACTTGTGCTTCGGGACGATCTTCCCGGCATACGAGGATGCTGGGCAGGGCATGATCGTGCGCGCACTCGGAAGCACCCTCGTGGAAGGGGGGATGTCTCAAGATGTCGGAACTGCTCCCGAGCCAGAACTCAGCGGGCCGATGGGAGACTTCCCCGTCCCCTCCGGCGACACGATGATGGGCTGACGCGCGTCAGCCAAGAGGTTTCGGTGCCAGTAGGTCCCCGGTCAACGATCGCGGCGCCGGCCACCCCCGAGCGACATGAGGAGGGGCACGGCCGACAGGAGCATCAAGGTGCGCCCCAGCCCGGGCTCGGGGGTAGTGAGCACTGCCCCGGCCACCAGCAGCGCGGCGAAGACGACGACGTACACCATGCGGGAGACGGATCGCTCCAGTCGGCGCACTTGCGCCGACAGGGCGGGAGTCGTCACCTTCAGCTCTCCACGCTCTGCCAGAGTCAGGACTCGTTCGGCGCGTTGGGGCAGGGTGAGCGCTAGGCGTCCCAGGGTCAGAGCCTCGGTCACGACTCTTTGGGGAACACCCTGTTGCTCCTCCTCCATCAGCTGATTGGCGTAGGGCGTGATGGTGCCCCATACGTCGAACTCGGGGTCCAAGCCCGTGCAGATGCCGGACAAAATGCCCATCGATCTGCCCAGCAGGAGGAGGTCTTCGGGCACTTGGAACGGCAGCTCC
>JBATUU010000297.1:0-4973 GCA_049671385.1 Ornithinimicrobium sp.
ACATCTCGTATATCGGGGTCCGCTGTCAAAGCAGGGTCAGCGCCGTTTGCGATCCCAGTGCGCGAAGCCTGCCTCGCGTGCATCCTCGTCGCTCTTGAACCAAACCTCTGCTCGGCAATCCTCGTACGCCGGTGAGTCCTCGGTGTGGAACAGCATCGATCCAGCGTTGCCCTTGATCCCGAAGCCGGAGGGGCCCGAACCATCATCGGTAGGCATCGCCGAGCCCGGGCCGTAGGGGCCTTCTTCGGAGACGGTCTCGTCGGCCTCAGCCCGAGCCGGCTCCTCCGCTCCGGCGCCATCGGGTTGCCTCTCGGCGTCAGCATCGGCATCAACAGGTTGCTCATTCTCTCGATCAACCATGGCCTCTGTCGCTTGCTGGTCCTCTAGACCCGCACCCGATGCTGTGGCCGCGCTGCCGCCCGCGTCATCATCCAGATCGACCGTGCCGACCTGATGACCGTCATGGCCTTCGTGATCGTGGTGTTCACCGGCGCTGTGGTCGTGGTCGTGGTGCTCACCGCCTTCGTGGTCGTGGTCCTGAACGGTGTTGTGGTCGTGATCGCTACTGTCGTGATCGCCATCGTCGTGACCGTCGGTGTCGTGATCGTGGGTTCCGGTTTCGGGACTGGTGGCTCCGGAGAAGTCATCGACATCGACCATCTGAGCTTCTTGATCGGTGTCGCCGTCCGTGGCCACCTGGCCCTTACCGTCGCCGTGATGACCACTCTCGACCGCGTGGTCGTCGCCATCATCGGAATCGGTCAGAGCAACCGGCGCGTCATGTGCGTTGTCGTCTTCGACGACCACGACTTCCTCGACGACAACATCGTCCTCGCCAGCGAGTTCGTCGCCCTCGCGCGCGGCTTCGTGGTCATGGTGCTCGCCGCTGTCATGGGCGTCGTCTTCTTCGACGACAATGACCTCTTCGACGACAACCACGTCGTCGTCACCGTCACGAGATCCGTCGACCACCCGATCAGAATCATGGCTATCGACGAAGGTCTCAGACTCGCTGTGTTCGTCATCGGGAGCATCGTCATAGGTGGCTTCGCCGGCGGGGTGGCTGTCAGGTCCGGGGTGCCCCTGGTCATCCTCCGGCGTCTCGTCGCCTTCGCCCTCCTCGGGGCCCAGATTCTCCACAGCTTCGTCGTCGGTGTCCGGGTCTGCGTAACCTGCATCGTCTCCTGGCTGGCTGATCGGACCAGGGTGCCCCTGATCTACCTCGTCCTCGTCAGCGTCGCCTTCGCCCTCCTCAGGCCCAAGGTTCTCCGACCCGGCCCCATGATGCTCGTCATCGGCGCCGACACTGTGCTGGCCGTAGTACGGCGCGCCTTGAGTGCCTGCATCGTGACTGTCCGAGCCGTCGGCTTCGACCGGATCCCCGTGGTGGAGTTGGTGGTGGTCATCTAGGCCATCAGGGTCGCCATCGCCATCGCCATCGACACTGTGCTGGCCGTAGTAGGGCGCGCCTTGAGTGGAGACGTCGCTGTCGTCATCGTGGCCTTCGCGGTCCATGAGAGTTGCGCCGCCCGTCGACCCCTGATCGCTGCCGGCATCGTGCGTGCCGTAATACGGCGCCCGCTGGGTGCCGATCTCCTCCTCGCCCGAGGCCCCCATAAGTTCGTTAGCGCTGCGTCCGTCGAGGTCGTCGTCGCTCGTATCGGCGTGCAATGGGGCTGGCGTGGCGTATGTCGTTTCGGAGGCGTAGTCCTCTGTCTGCTCTGCGCCATACGTCATCTGCTCTTGGTCGCCATGGTCGTATGGGTCGGCCGGGGCATCCACGGGGTCTAGGTCCTCGGTGGACCGAATCACAGGCTCTTCTTCAACGATCTCGATCTCGGCGCCGGTGGCGGTGTCCTGGCTGACAGTCTCATCGACGGTGGAAGGCTCCAGGTGAGTCTCACCATCGTGCTCGTACTCATCGGCGCGAGAATCGACCTCCTGGTCATAGGGCACCGACGCACCAGCCTGTGCATCACCGGCCGCGACGTGACTACCTCCCACGTCGTATTCATCGACATTGGGGTCAACGCCCTGCGGCGAATCCTCGGGAGGCGGGCCGTCGCTGCGCTTAGGCGCAGGATTGCGGGTCAACATATAGATGCCCCCAGCAATTATCACGGCGAGGAGAATGAGCCCGATCCACAGTGGAGTGTCCATGTTGGAGTCCGTTCCTTCGTTCACGCGGCTTTGCGCCACCAATGGCGAGGGGAACGGCCATGTTCCCCGTGTGTGACACCGTAGTGCCATGCGTGCAACCCGGCTATCGCGAAGGGCTAAGGCGCGCCCACTATTGCACCGATGTGTCGCGGGTTGGTTGCCCCGGTGACTCCTCAGGAGGCCGAACCAGCCGGGCATAAAGACGCTGATGGGCCGGAAGTGTCCAACGGTCAAGCCAGCGATCGCGAAGTGGGGGTGGGCCCATGGATCGCCAGCCCAGCTCAGCCGGCAATCCCAGGCCACTTCGACCCCGCGTTAGTGAGCAACGGCGACCGGCGCAACGTGCTCGACCGCTATCGGTACTGGACACACGAGACGATCGTCGCGGACTTGGATACCCGCAGGCATACCGTGCACATCGCCGTCGAGAACTGGGGGCACGACTTCAACATCGGCTCGGTGATCCGCACCGCCAATGCCTTCAATGTCGCCGCCTTCCACATTGTCGGGAAGCGGCGGTGGAACCGGCGCGGTGCCATGGTGACCGATCGGTATCAACATGAACACCATCACTCCAGCGTCGCCGACCTCGTGAGCTGGGCCGAGGGCATACCGCTCATTGCCCTGGAGAACACCCCGGACTCCGAACCGCTCGAGACAACCTCGCTGCCTGCGCACTGCGTGTTGCTTTTTGGTCAGGAGGGACCCGGGCTCAGTGATGAGGCGCTGGAAGCTGCTACCCAGGTGCTTGCGATATCTCAATTCGGCTCTACCCGTTCGATCAACGCCGGAGCCGCTGCCGCAATCGCGATGCACGCTTGGGTGCGCCAACACGTATTTAGTCAACAGCCCGGACGGTCCTGACGCGATGTGAAGTATTGTGCTTGTATGCACGTTCCAGATGGCTTCTTAGATCTCGCGACGTCCGCCGGCACTGGCGCCGTTGCCGTCGGTGGCATTGCCTTGGCATTGCGGGGCGCACGCAACGAGCTTGACGACCGCTTGGCCCCATTGGCTGGGGTCACGGCCGTGTTCGTCTTCGCTGGCCAAATGATCAACTTTCCGGTGGGCGCGGGCACCTCCGGGCATCTCTTAGGCGGGGCGCTGGCCGCGCTGCTTGTCGGTCCGTGGACGGCCACGCTATGCATCTCTGTTGTGCTGATCGTCCAGGCGCTGCTCTTTTCCGATGGTGGGGTGACAGCTCTCGGGACGAATATCACCCTGATGGCCATCGTGGCGGTGTGGACGGCGTGGTGGACGTTCCGGGTGCTCTCGGCCATTCTGCCGAAACGAATCGGGCTCGTTCCCGTGCTGGCTTTTATCGCCGGGTTGGTGTCCGTCCCGGCAGCAGCGGCGATGTTCACCCTTCTGTATGCAATCGGTGGCCAGGCGCCCATCGCCTTGGACACGCTGTTGACCGTGATGCTCGGATGGCACGCGGTGATTGGGATCGGCGAGGGCATCATTACGGCCCTGATCGTGGGCAGCGTTTTAGCGGTTCGACCCGACCTGGTGCGCGCCGCAGCGCCCTATCGCACTGACCAAGAGCTCGAAATTCGCGAGGTGGCAGCCTGATGGGTGAGGCAACGGAGCAGACCCCCAAGCAGCAGTCGACGAGGCGCGACCAGAACACGTCGGGCAGGTCGGTATCGCTGCGCGTCGTGGCCATCTGCGGGCTGATCCTGAGCCTGCTCGTGGCCGGTGGGTTGAGTTACTACGCATCGGCCAACCCCGACGGGTTGGAGTACGTCGCCGAGGAGGTCGGATTCATCGACACCGCCACTGAGAGCGATGCCGCCGGATCGCCGTTGGCGGACTATGAGGCCGACGGTGTCGAGAATGCGCGCTTCTCGACCGGCGTCGCCGGACTCGCCGGCATCGCAGTGACTGGCGCCTTCGCATACCTTCTGTTTTGGGCACTGCGTCGGCGCCAACAGCCGTGACCGCGCCCTCATTTAACCTGCGTCATTGCCTGTGATGATCAGCGGCGACGGCTGAACGATGGGCGCTCAACACGGTCATCTACTGCACTTTCATGCCCATTCGCAGGTGCATGCTCTGCCCGCTCATCTCAAGGTCCTCGCGCTCCTGGGCTTCGTCATCGTTGTGGTCGCGACAGCCGGCGAGCACTACGTGGCGTTTGCCGCCTATGCCGGACTTCTCGCCATCGCGGCGAGGACAGCCCGTGTGCCGTGGTCCTACCTGCTGCCGCGCATGGTGGTAGAGGTGCCATTCGTTGTGTTCGCGGTGTTGCTGCCCTTTATCGCCACCGGTCCGCGGATGGACATTGGGCCGCTCACAGTCTCTGAACCCGGCTTGTTCGCAGCCTGGACGCTGCTCGCCAAGGCGACGCTCAGCGTCTTTGCCGCACTGTTGCTCGCGGCAACGACAGGCCCGCAAGACCTGATCGCCGGGCTGCACCGGCTCCGATTGCCCGGGGCGATGGTGCTGATCTTGTCGTTCATGGTCCGCTACGTCGAGGTCATCGCCGGTGAGATGCAGCGGATGCACACGGCCCGTATTTCTCGCGGCTTCACCGAGCGCAGCGTTCGGGCCTGGCCGGTGATCGCACGCAGCGCCGGTGCCCTGTTCATTCGGTCCTACGAACGTGGCGAGCGCGTGCACTTAGCCATGCTGGCTCGTGGGTACGACGGGGTCATGCCCCAACCGGAGACCGCAGCGACGACCCGCACGCAGATACTTTCGGCACTGGCCCTACCCGCCGCGGCGGGGCTGGTGTTGCTGACCGTTGGCGTGCTCTCGTGAGTGCGCCGGTCATTGAGGTGTGCGGCCTGGCCTATGCATACCCCGAT
>JBATUU010000298.1:0-5745 GCA_049671385.1 Ornithinimicrobium sp.
GCGTGAGCACCTACCTGGCCAAAGGGGTCCAGGTGGATGACGCCGAACACGAGTCAGACGGCACCCACGAGCGGGAGGCCACCAGCGATGAGGCGACACAGGCTGGTGGTCGCGCGGCGTCTGGGCAGGGGGGCGCCGCAGCAATGAAGACCTGGGCACGCTGGCGATGCCCTGGCGATCTCGGTCGCCGCTATGCCGCCGCCTCGGGCGATGTCAACCCCATCCATGTGAACCCGATCGCTGCGCGCGCCTTTGGTTTCAAGGGCACCATCGCCCATGGGATGTGGACCCATGCCCGTGCTTTGGCCGCTCTCGAGGGGCGGTTGGCGCCCTCGCATACGGTCGGCATCGAGTTCCGCAAGCCGATCATGCTCGGTCAGACGGTGAGTTTCCGCGCGGTGCGCGGTTGCAGCGGTCACGATTTCGCCGTCACTGACACGCTGGGTGAGCGCACGCACATGACCGGTTCGGTCACCAACAGCTAACGCAGCATCGGCCGGTCACGTCTGTGCGCCAGCAGGAGGATCGGCGATTTCGTGCTGCGTGCAGGTGCCGTGTAATCTTGCACCGCGCCGGGAGCCGGCGGGCGATGCCCGGGGCCAGGTGATCCGCCCCTATAGCTCAGTCGGTAGAGCGTCTCCATGGTAAGGAGAAGGTCAACGGTTCGATTCCGTTTGGGGGCTCGCACGAGCGTGGTCGCTCCATCGCAATGGCCACACCCGAGGCGGGGTAGCTCAGATGGTTAGAGCGCACGACTCATAATCGTGAGGTCGCGGGATCGATACCCGCTCCCGCTACATACAGAACGTCCAGCAATACACAGGCACCAACCCAGTCAATTCGAGAGCAGGTTCACCGTGGCTAGCAAGAGTGGCGACGTCCGCCCCAAGATCACCCTCGCGTGCACGGAGTGCAAGGAGCGCAACTACATCACCAAGAAGAACCGCCGTAACAACCCGGACCGGCTGGAGATGGCGAAGTTCTGCGCGCGGTGTCGCTGCCACACCCCGCACCGCGAAACCCGCTAACGCACCTTCGCGCGCCGCTCGAGCGCTCACCCGACGCAGCCCCCATCGTTGGTCGATGGGGGCTTTGTTGCGCGCTCAGGAGGTGACAACTCAGCCGCCACGCGGCGTAGCTGGGGTCGGGCTAGGCTGGCCCACTATGTCTGTGAACCTCGACTTTGCCGGGCGGGCGTATCCGCCCACCGATCCGTACACGGTGCCAGCCAGCCGGATCAGCGCGTTCGCCGAGGCGGTGGGAGCCACCCATCCGATCCACCACGATCCCTCGGTCGCCGCGGCACGAGGGTATGCAGGGGTGGTTGCGTCGCCGACTTTTCCGGTGGTGATCGCCCAAGAGACCGAGGCGCAGTATGTCGCTGACCCCGAGGCGGGCATCGACTTCAGCCGTGTGGTGCACGGTGAGGAGCGGTTCACCCATCACGCGCCGATCGTCGGCGGCGACGAAGTGACCGCCACTTTGTACATCGATGCGCTACGACAGGCGGGCGGGCACACCATGATCACCACCCGCACCGAAATTGTCCGTGTCGACGGAGACCCGCTGAGCACGGTGCTGTCGATGATCGTGGTCCGCGCGCCAGAAGCTGAGGCGGGGCAGTGAGCACGCCGCGCCTGGAGGATATGGGCGTCGGCCAAGAGGTCGCAGCCGCCTCGGTGCATGTCGATCGACAGCGGTTGGTGGCTTATGCCGCAGCCAGCGGTGACCAGAACCCGATCCACCAAGACGAGGATTTCGCTCGCTCCGTCGGCTTGCCGGACGTGATCGCACACGGCATGTGGACGATGGGCGCGGCGCTCGAGGTGCTCACCGGCTGGCTCGATGACCCCACCGCCATCGTGTCCTACAGCACCCGATTCACCAGCCCGGTGGTGGTCCCGGCTGATGGTGGCGCGGACATCGAGGTCAGTGCCACGGTGAAGAAGATCGAGGCCGAGAGCGGTCAGGTCGCTCTGGAGCTCAATGTCACCAGCGGCGAAACCAAGGTGCTCGGCCGGGCCCTGGCCCTGGTCAGCCTGCGATGAACGCTCGGCCCCTCTCCGAGCTGACCACGATGCGGTTGGGTGGCCCGCCCCTGGAGATGCACCGCGCCTGCAGCGAGCCGGAGCTCATCGAGATGATCGGCGACGTCGACGCGCGGGGGGTGCCGCTGCTCGTGGTCTCGGGAGGCTCGAACCTCGTTGTTGCCGATCAGGGGTTTGCCGGGGCAGTCATTCAGGTGGCCAATACCGGTGTCCAGGTGACCTCCGATGATGCGTGCGGCGGGGTGATCGTCTCGGTCGGGGCCGGAGAGCCCTGGGATGACCTGGTGGCCCGGGCCGTCGAGGAGTCGTGGTCCGGCATCGAGGCCCTGTCCGGCATACCGGGGTGCACCGGGGCAACACCGGTGCAGAACGTGGGCGCCTACGGCCAAGAGGTCGCGCAGACTATCTGGCAGGTCAGGGTGTACGACCGGGTGGAGCGTAGGGTGCGCACTCTGGCCAACGCGGATTGCGAGTTCGCCTACCGGCACAGTCTGCTGAAGGCCTCAACGCAGGAGGGCGCCGATCCGACGCCGCGCTACGTCGTGCTGTCTGTCTCCTTCCAGTTGCGGGTGATGTCGCACTCAGCGCCCATCGGCTACGCCGATCTAGCCGCGGGGCTTGGCGTGAGGGTCGGTGAGCGAGTGCCGTTAGCGCAGGCCCGTGAGGCGGTCTTGGAGCAACGGCGCCGGCGCGGGATGGTGCTCGACCCGGGCGATCACGACACGTGGAGCTGCGGGTCCTTCTTCACCAACCCAGTCTTGACCGCCCCTCAGATGGCGCAGTTGCGCGCGGCAAGTGCCTCTCGACTGGGGGCCGACCACCCGGGGCCGCCTGAGTTTGCGGGATCGGGTGCAGCAGAGGGCATGATCAAGACATCGGCAGCATGGCTGATCGACAAAGCTGGATTCACGAAGGGATACGGTCTGCCGGGTCCGGCGGCATTGTCGAGCAAACACACCTTGGCCCTCACCAACCGGGGTGGTGCCAGCACCAGCGACGTGATCCGTGTGGCTCAAGAAGTGCGTGATGGCGTGCACGATGCCTTCGGTGTGCGGCTCGTCAATGAGCCGGTATTGGTGGGAGTGAGCCTCTAGGTCGCTATGGGTATGCGGACGTCGAAGGACAATCGGGTAGGAGTGAGATGAACAGCGGGAACAGGCCGGGGCAGTCCTTCGTCATATCAGGCATGAGTCGATCCATCGGGCGGGCACGAGGTGATGCGTTCGGGGCCGCGCGGTGGCTGCGCGCAGGTGCTGCCGCGGGCGCCGCCGGTGCGATGATTTTCGTTGCTGGGTGTGCCTCCGACAGCGGAGCAACGCCTTCGGCTGACACCAGTGATGCCACCGCAACGACCGCGACGGACGCCTCCCCGACGGCCGACGCGGCCGAGCAAACCCAAGGCCCGGATGCCACCGCTGCGATGCCAGAAGATATCGCCACCGCAACGTCGACGCTGAATGTTCCGGTCCGCCCGAACGCGGTACTGACCGGCCAGGGTTTGGTCCTACAGATGGACGATGACCCGCCCGTGTTGTGCTTGGCCCCCTACATCGAGACCTACCCACCCCAGTGCGACGGGCCATTGATCCTCGGTCTGGACTGGGAGGAGATGCCGCCGTATTCGATGGCTCAGGACATCCGGTGGGGAGAGGCTCAAGTGGTCGGCACCTTCGACGGTGCCACGTTCACATTGACCCAGCCACCGGGGCGTCCGACGTTGCCTGTGGAGCCCGGTGGCGGCACCGGAGCCGACCCACTCACGACGATCTGTGACAGCCCATATGCCGATGGAGCGGCCACGGGTCTCGATCCGCTCTCCTCTGAAGCCGATGCTGCGCTGGGCGAGGCAATCGCGCTGTTGGAGGCGAACAAGGACTACGCCAGCTCATTCACGAGCGACGGGTCGACGGTGCTGAATGTTCTGCTCGTTGAGGACGCCGACGTGGAGGCGACCACTGCAGACTTGCGCGAGGTCTGGCCTGGCGGCTTGTGCGTGGAAGCGCAGAATGTGCCACCGCGTGATGCCGTCTATCGAGCGATGGACACGATGTCTCGGGCCGATTTGCCGGACGTGTTCTCCTGGACAGCCTCGCCCGAGGGAGGCATCGAGATCGTCGTGCTGCGGGCCGATGAGGACATGATCATCCGGATCTACAGCATTCTGGCGACGTTGCTGGATCAGGACGACATCCACATCACCAGTGCCCTGACCCCGTTGGACCCACAACCGCAGCGTTGATGTGACCGCACCGTCGACGAGGTCACCGCAGCGCTGATGGGACCGCACCGTCGACGAGGTCACCGCAACGTCGGGGCACCCGCGAAGCATCAGTGATGCTTCGTCAAGCCGGCGCACGTCTCGAGCCCGACGTCCGGTCACACCGGCGGGCTCCCGGCAGGTTGAGCGCAGGGTTCATCGGCTAGCCAGGTATCGACGCCCGCCAGTAGCCGGTCCTTGATGGCAGCCGGCGCCCGCGAGCCGGCAATCGACATTCTGGCCAACTGGGCTAACTGCGCATCGCTGAAGCCATGGTCATGCCGTGCAGACTCGTACTGATCGACCAGGCGAGAGCCGAAGAGCAATGGGTCATCGGCGCCCAGCGCGATCTGTGCGCCGGCCCTGACCAAGGCGGGCAGTGGCACCGAGGCCATGTCCGGATACACGCCGAGCGAGACATTGCTGGCTGGGCACAGCTCGAGGGTGATCCCGGCGTCGACGGCCTGAGCCAGCACCGTGGGATCTTCCACCGCCCGCACCCCGTGGCCCAGCCGGTCCGGGGCCAAGGACAGCAACGCCTGGGCGACATGGTCCGGGCCCAAGAGTTCCCCGGCGTGTGGCACCGAGGCCAAACCGGCACGGCGAGCGATCTCGAACGCGCGGCCGAACTCACTCGTGGTGCCCCGGTGTTCATCGTTCGAGAGACCGAAACCGACCACCCCGCCGGGGCCGTCACTGGCATACCGGGCAGCCAAACGGGCCAACGTCCGTGCTTCGTAGGCGTGTTTCATCCGGCTGGCGGCGACAACCACGGCAACCTGGGTCCCGCCCTCGGCCGTAGAGCTGACTGCCTTGGCCTCATCGAGGATGATCTCAAGCGCCGGGGTGATCCCGCCCACCAGCGGTGCGTAAGACGTCGGATCTACCTGGATCTCCAACCACTGCGACCCCTCTCGGGCGTCATCGGCGGCGGCCTCTCGCACGATCCGACGCATGTCTGACTCGTCACGCACGCACGCGCGCGCTGCGTCGTACAACCGCTGAAATCGAAACCATCCGCGCTGATCGGCGGCGCTCAACGTCGGCGGCCATTGCCGCTGTAACGCGGCCGGTAAGTGCATGTCATGCCGGCGGGCCAGATCGCGCAGCGTGCCGATGCGCATGGACCCGGTGAAGTGCAGATGCAGATGAGCCTTGGGCAGGTCGGCCACCATGCGAGTCATGACCTAGGTTTACACGCCCCGGCGCTATGGTGCTGACATGGCGGTGATCGCGACCCGGGGACTGACCAAGTCCTACGGCAGCGTCACGGCGATCAACGACCTGACGGTCGAGGTTTCCGGTGGGGTCACCGGCCTCGTCGGGGCCAATGGAGCCGGCAAGTCGACGTTGATCAAGATCCTGCTGGGCCTGTTGCAACCGACCGCTGGGTCGGCGCAGGTTCTGGGTCACGACATCTCAGCGGCCGGGGTCCAGATC
>JBATUU010000299.1:0-2380 GCA_049671385.1 Ornithinimicrobium sp.
CTCCTTGGGTTCGCTGACGTCCTCTAAATGGCTGAGCTCCCCGGTATTGCGCACTTCATCTGGCCACAGCAGGGTCTGCAACACGATGACGTCATCCACTACCCGTAGCAAGGCCATCGTCATCCGGGTACGCACCGATACCGTGACCACAGCGACGCGGTCACTCTCGCGAAGTGCCTCGCGCAGCAACCCGTATGCCTTCGCGCCCATCGCATCCGGCTCGATGTAATAGGCCTTATCGAACAGGATCGGGTCGATCTGGTCGCTGGGCACAAAGCTCTCAACCGAGATCTCCTTGCTGCTGCGGTTGGGCAAGGTTGCGAGGTCTTCGTCGGTCAAGATGACTGTCGTGCCATCGTCGGCGGTGTAGCCCTTGGCGATGTCGCGGTAGGCAACTTCCTCGCCGTCTGCTTGGGCCACCCGCTTGTAGCGCACCCGCGAGCCATCACTGGAACGGACCTGGTGAAAACTCAGGTCGTGATTCTCTGTAGCTGAGTAGAGTCGGACCGGAACATTGACCAGGCCGAAGGACACTGCACCCTTCCAGATTGCTCGCATTGCATCAATATGTACCGATGAGACCCATGCTCGCCAGTCCCGGCGCCACCGCTGGTGGTGACGAAGGCGGCGCCGATATGCCGACCGGGGCTGGCTGGATGCATGAAATCAAGTGGGACGGCGTGCGCCTGATCGCTGAAATCAGCAATGGATCGGTCGTGCTGCGCAGTCGCTCCGGGCGAGATGTCAGCGCTGGCTTCCCGGAGTTGACCACACTGGCTGAACTCACCGACGACGCCATCTTGGACGGGGAGGCGATCGTCTGGCGAAACGGCCTACCCTCGTTCGCGCATGTGGTCGATCGGGTCCATATCGGCTCGAGCGCAGCCGGAGTGGCCGCCGCCGCCCAAGCGACCAAGGATCGTCCAGTCACCTACGCAGCCTTTGATCTCTTGCGACTCGACCATCTTGATATCACTGGCTTGGCCCTTCGCCATCGTCGCGCTGCCTTGGAGTCGATATGGACCAAGGGGGCCTATCGGTCGCTGGCCACTGCCTACGACGACGGGGTCTCGCTGCTGCAGGCAACGCGTGAGCAACGGTTGGAGGGAGTGGTCTCCAAACGATGGGATTCGATCTATCAACCGGGGGTGCGCAGCCGGGATTGGTTGAAGTTCCCACATCGCGACACTCTTTCCCTGGTCATCGGTGGGTGGCGGCACGAGGCCAACTCGCAGCGACTGGGCGCCGTCTTGGTGGGCGCCCCCAGTGCCAACGACCCGACGCGGTTGTACTACCGGGGTCGCGTCGGCAGTGGGCTGGCCGGTCGTGCGGGAGCCGAGTTGGCAAGACTCCTGGCCGAAACAAGCACCGGAGCTGAGGACAGTCCCTTCTTTCATCAGGTCCCACGCGTGGATGCGACGGGCACCACGTGGGTCGCTCCGCGCCTCGTGGTCGATGTGGCGGCGCACAACGCTGCTGCACTCAGTGCGGCGGTGCGAGTAGAAGACCGTGAACCCGTTGCCGATGACGGCGCGGGCAAACCGTTGCGACTACGTCAACCGTCCTACCAATGCTTGCGACCTGATCTGACGCCGGAGGATGTTGCCTATGCCTGAGCACCCATCCCAGCGCTTGGTCGTGGCCGGCCGGGAACTGCGTGTCACCAGCCTGGACAAAGAGATGTATCCAGAGACCGGCACCACTAAACTCGCCGTCCTGGAGCACTACATTGCTGTCGCCGAGGCCATGTTGCCGCATTTGGCGCAACGGCCGGTCACCAGAGTGCGCTGGCCGCACGGGGTCGGTGGGCCCAGCTTCTTTGAGAAGAACCTGCCTAGCGGCGCCCCTTCGTGGCTGACGTCGGTGACGATCACCGGTCACGGGTCGCGTAGTGATCATGGCCACGTGGACTATCCAGTCGTCACCGACCTTGCTGCTCTGATCTACCTGGCAAATCTCGGGTCGCTGGAATTTCACGTGCCGCAATGGCGGATAGATGACGATGGTCAGCCCCGCAAGCCAGATCGGCTCGTGATTGACCTTGACCCCGGCCCTGGGGCTGGACTCACCCAGTGCGCCCGCGTCGCCCTGTTGGTGCGCGAGCACGTCAGCGCGATCGGTCTGGAGTTGGCTGCCGTCACCAGCGGCAGCAAGGGTATGCAGCTGTATGCCGAGTTGGAGGGGGAACGTGAGGCTCGCGAAGTGAGCGAGGTTGCAAAAGCTCTCGCGCACTACTTGAGCGCGGCACATCCGAAACTCGTGGTCTGGCAGATGACGAAGAGCCTGCGCGCGGGCAAGGTCTTCATCGATTGGTCACAGAACGCGGCGGCCAAAACGACGATCTGCCCCTGGTCGCTGCGGGGTACGAACCTCCCGCAGG
>JBATUU010000300.1:0-3236 GCA_049671385.1 Ornithinimicrobium sp.
GAGCAGACCATGGTGACCTCGCTGCTCTTGTTTAGCGGAGGGTCGCAGTTTGCGTTTTTCGGCGTCATCGCCGCCGGTGGCTCGCCGGTCTCGGCGGTGGCGACCTCGACCCTGCTGGGAGCTCGCAACGCGTTCTACAGCGTAAGGATGGCAAGCGTTGTACGACCCCGCTCGTGGCAGGTGCCCCTGGCGGCTCACCTGACGATCGATGAGTCCACAGCGGTCGCCATCGGCCAATCCACGGCGGCCGAACAGCGGCGCGGCTTCTGGGTCACCGGACTGACAGTTTTCTTCCTCTGGAACGTGATGACCCTCACCGGGGCTCTGATCGGCGACGCTTTGGGCGACCCGCGCATATATGGTCTCGACGCGGCCGCTGGCGCCGCCTTTTTGGCTCTGCTCTGGCCACGCTTGCGGGATCGTTCCGCTCAGATGACTGCCGCGCTCGCGGTGCTTCTATCCTTTGCGGTCGCACCGTATACCCCCGCTGGTGTGCCGGTGCTGGTCGCAGGCCTGGCTGCGCTCGCCGTCGGCTTACCGGGTCAGCGCGTCGAGCCTGTCGAGGAGGAAGCCCCATGACCCTGTGGATCGCTGTCCTGCTGGCGTGCGCCTTGGCTTTTGCGCTCAAGCTCTCGGGCTTTCTGATCCCACCTGCTGCCTTGACCGACCCCCGGATCCAGCGCGTTGCAACGCTGCTCCCAGTGGCTCTCCTGACCGCCCTCATCGTGACCCAAGGACTCCTTGGGGAGTCCGGCCAGGCACAGCTCGATGCGCGCGCTGTGGCGCTTGCGGTCGCGGTGGTGGCGTTGCTGTTGCGTGCGCCGTTCCTGGTCGTGCTCCTACTTGCGGCCAGCACGGCTGCACTCGTCCGGGCGCTTGCCGGGTGAACCCCTCATGCAGTCTCGTCCGCGGAGTCATCGGGACATGACACCAGGACCCCGCTCGCGCATCGTCGGGATTGACGTCGCTCGTGCACTGGCGCTCCTCGGCATGGTGTCAGCGCACATGATCGATCAGACTTCGAGCAACGGCACCGAGGTCGACGCGTGGTTTCAGCTCGTCGCTGGGCGCTCCGCGGCCCTGTTTGCTGTCCTCGCTGGCGTCTCGATCGTGCTCACGACCAGAGCGACAGGCACGTCTGCGGGCGAGGTAGCACTGCGACCAGGTGCCCGTCGCGCAGTCGCGGTCCGCGCGGCGCTCATTGCTGCCATCGGCCTGGTGCTCGGTATACCTGATGTCGGCGTCGCGGTGATCCTGGTTTACTACGGCGCGCTGTTCTGCTGCGCCATCCCGTTCCTGCGGTGGCAAGCGCGCTCCTTGCTGATCTTGTCCATCTGCTGTGCCCTGGCGTCGCCGGTCGCAAGTCTGCTCCTGCGCACGATCCTGCCGCCGCCCGGCCTCGTGGTGCCAGAACCGTCGTCGCTGCTCGACCCACTGGGCCTGCTGACGGAGGTCCTCGTGACCGGCTACTACCCGGTGCTGACATGGGTGACCTACCTCTTTGTGGGTATGGCGGTGGGGCGGCTGGACCTGCGCTCCAAGGCGGTGGCTCAGCGCATGGTGCTGCTCGGGCTGTCGCTGGCTATCGCGGCACTGGGGGTCTCCGCGATTCTGAAGCGCAGTCCTGGCGTGCAGGCCTCGTTGATCGACAGCTACGACATCACAGGCACTGTCAGCACATTCGGCGAGCTCAACAGACAGATCACCCTGGGTTTCTTCGGCATCACTCCCGTCGACTCGTGGTGGTGGCTCGGCATCTGGGCGCCGCACAGCGGCAGCATTGCGGACCTCGCACACACAGCAGGATGCGCCGTGACCGTTCTCGGCGCAGCGCTGCTGATCACGCATAGGCTCTCGCCGCCGACGTGGCGGGCGGTGCACATCGCTGCTGGCGCTGGCACCATGACGTTGACCCTGTATGCCGTCCACATTCTCCTGCTGGGGGCACCAGAGTTTCTCAGCTGGACTGAGGACGTCGGTTTTCAGATCGTCGTGTTGGGGTCCCTCGGCGCCCTCTTTGCCGCGACGCATTCCAAAGGCCCGCTCGAACTAGCGGTCAGCCGCACACAGCGGCTCTTCTCCCGCGAGGACCCGCTGAGAGACCCCTTTGACCTACTCCAGTGACAGTCCTGGACTACTCATTTCGCCTGTCGACCGCTCAGAAGGGGCAGCCGCGCAGTTACGTTGCACCACACAGATGTCGACACTCGAAGGAGATGTGTGATGGGTACAGTCCAGTTACGAGCCGCCACTGTGGGGGCGGGGACCGCAGCCGCAGTTGTGATGAGCGCCCTCGTTCTGCCGGGCGCCGCGCACGCCGATCCGCAGGGGTATATCGAGGTCGAAACCGGAGTCGGATACTTCTACGGGACCTTCGAGCAGGATCCCAACTATGTCCTCATCGTCGGCGGAAGCGCCGAGGAGTTCTGCGACGACGCCCCGGACGACCCCTTCGGAAATGCCGAGCCAGGCACGGCTACCGCACGGATCTTCGAGCGCAACGGCGTGACGAAGATCAAGGTCAACTCTTCGAACCAGCCCCTCTACCTCTACGAGTACCCGACGGATGGCCCGGAGTTCATTGCGGCGTTCTGTGACATCTACTTCGACGATGACCCAGCGACTACTGTGCCCGAGCCGGTGGCTCAGGGCAGCGGCAACCTCAAGGTCCGCACCACGGTCTTCTCCGAGTCCGCAGTCGATGTCTTCAACTCCGTCAACGGCACGCTTGAGGCCGCTGATGGCACGAACTACAAGGTGCGTGCGGCAGCCGACGTTTTCGTGCAAGACGGGATGCCCGTTGGCGAGCCAGCCGACTTCGTCAGTTTCTCGCTGAAGGAAATCGGGCGTTAAAGTCGCGCGGCTCTGCTCGCCGGGCATCGCAGATCCTCCACCCCTAGGGAGGGCGTGAGACTGAGTGTCTCTCAGCCGACACGCCACACGAGTCACACGAGTGCTCGTTGAGCGACTTTTTGGGGTACCTTGGGTGAACAGAAGGTAAACGGGAGGTGGATTTCATGGACGTAGCACGTGCGCGCCGTCGTTACTCGAAGACCAAGCCGCTGATGAAGTGGGTGCCGGTGCTCGATGGGAACGGCCGCGTCCGGATGGAGATGCGCTGGAACGTAGCAGCCAAGACCGTCGAGGCCCGCGAACGCACGGTTGTGCAGACTGCTGCATAACCAGACGGGACCCGGACCCGGCTACAGCCAAGAGTGACATCAGTAAGGGCGGAC
>JBATUU010000301.1:0-1508 GCA_049671385.1 Ornithinimicrobium sp.
TCTCATCGGTGCCGGTATCGGTGCACTCGCCGGTGGCGGTATCGGTGCCTACCAGGACCGTCAGGAAGCTCGTCTGCGTCAGCAGCTTCAGTCGACCGGCGTGTCCGTCACGCGCGCAGGCGACCGCATCATCCTGAACATGCCTTCGGCCATCACCTTCTCCAGCGGCAGCGACAACGTGCAACCCGGTTTCTACGGAACGCTCAATTCAGTGGCGCTCGTGCTGAAAGAGTTCCAGTCGACGCTGATCAACGTGAACGGCCACACCGATTCCGACGGCGACGATGGCTTCAACCTGGCCTTGTCGGAGCGTCGCGCCGTCAACGTCTCGCAATACCTTGTGAGCCAAGGCGTTACACAGAGCCGCTTCTACGTGCAGGGCTTTGGCGAGTCGCAGCCGGTCGCGTCCAACGCCAGCGCTGACGGCAAGCAGGCCAACCGCCGGGTGACGATCGAGCTCGTTCCGCTTACACGATAGGGGCGCCGCCTCCCACAATTGGTCTTGCGAAGGCTGCGTCCCCTGCGCTAGGGGTTCGCCGCCCGCAAAATGCGGGAATGGTCCCCGGTAGCTCAGTGGTAGAGCAATCGACTGTTAATCGATTGGTCGCTGGTTCGAATCCGGCCCGGGGAGCCACTTTTCATGACATTCAAAGCGTCGATGCCCGCGACCCGCGCGGGCCGATTGATCGTGGGCATCCTGCTGATCGCAGGCGGCATCCTCGGCTTCCTGCCAATTCTCGGCTTCTGGATGGTCCCGCTTGGACTGTTCGTGCTTTCGGTGGATTTCCCCGTCATCCGCCGGTTCCGGCGTCGGATGACGGTGAGATTCCTGCGCTGGTGGCACAAACTGCGGGGCCGTGGAGAACACTAGCCGCTTGCCGCTTGGCAGGGCGCGGAGTGCCTGCTAGGGAGCGGCGGTTCCGCCGGGCTCAGGCGCAAGCGGACGGATGGCCTCGTGGCGGAGTGGTTACGCAGAGGACTGCAAATCCTTGCACCCCGGTTCGATTCCGGGCGAGGCCTCCATTCCCGCGCCCCAATGCTCGCGCCTTCGTTTGAGGGGCTGAGAGCCTGCAATGATCGATTACGACCGCGCGCGCACCAATATGGTGGATTGTCAGATCATGCCGAACGGCGTGACCGACCACAACGTCCTGCGCGCCTTCCTGTCTGTGAAGCGCGAGGCATTCGTGCCCTACGAGATGCGCCCGCTGTCTTACATCGATGAAGACCTTGAAGTCGCAGACGGTCGCTACCTGATGGAAGCGATGACGATGGCGAAGCTGGTTCAGCTCGCCGAGGTCGGACCGGGCGACATCGTGCTCGATGTCGGTTGCGCCACTGGATATTCCACGGCCGTTCTCGCCCAACTCGCCGGGTCCGTCGTCTCGTTGGAGGTGGACGAAGGTCTGGCGGAAATGGCGAGCGCGAACCTCGTGGAGAACGAAGTCACCAATGCAGTCGTCGTCAGCGGGCCCCTCCATTCCGGTTACGCCAAGGAAGGCCCGTAC
>JBATUU010000302.1:0-10343 GCA_049671385.1 Ornithinimicrobium sp.
ACGTGGCACGCGATCACGGACACGAGGTCATCGAGCGCAAGTACTCCATCGAGGAATGGCGCGACGATGCAACCTCAGGGGACCTGGTGGAGGTCTTTGCGTGCGGCACCGCGGCAGTGATCACTCCTGTGGGCCGGCTGGTGTGGCCCGATGGTGAGATCAGCATCGGTGATGGAGAGTCGGTCGGCCCGGTTGCCTCCGATCTGCGCGAGACGCTGATGGACATTCAGTGCGGCCGCGCCGAAGACCCCCGCGGGTGGATGCACCAGCTGGTCTGATCCGAGCTGGCATGAGGCTGTCTCGGTCGTGGGACAGCGCCGGCTGATGGATAGAGGGCACGGATCGTGATCGTCCTCTAGGCGCAAAGATGGCTGAGTACGTTGGGGATACGGCTCTTCGAGCCCCTCGACGGACGCTTGCTCCCCCGGCGTGTGCACCGCCCGCACAGCAGATCGCTGACCGGGAGCGCATTGGTCTGTGAGTCGCTGTCGGACCGTGTGTGTTCAGCCCTGTCGCGTCAGTCGCTCGAGGAGTTGGGTCGGCGCATCTTCGCTGAGGAGGTGTCCGGCCGCGTCGACCCAGGTAAGCCCTCATTGGGGATGTGTTGCTCGGCCCACTGCCCGTAAGGGACTGGCAGGATCTGGTCATCGCGTCCCCAGAGCAAGGCAACGGGGACATCGAGGCTGGTCAGGAGATGTTCGTATGCGGCGGTGTCGCGCTGGCTGAGCTGTTGGTACTGCCGATAGAACGCGGCTTGCCCCTTCGGGTACTCGCCATGTTTACCGCGATGGAGCGCTGGCCCCGCCGCGAGTCGTGGCTGCGCGCACCTCGCGGCGATCGTGCAGCTTCCCCACGACTATCCCGGAATCCAGGCCGCCGCCGACCACTAACACCACCTTCGAACCCGCCTCACCGAACTCTGCACGGCCACGAGGACCACCGATCCAGCTGACCTCACTGACGATCTGCTGAGGATCTACGAAGGCACCCAAAACTCGTTGGCCTTGAGTCTCGACCCGGACCCGATCGCTCGGGGCCGCCGCCTCGCCCAGCGGCGCCTGCGTCTATCGGTGTGACTGTCTTGCCACACGATCGCCGTCCGGTCATGCTTCGTCGTACGGATGCGACCCAAGAAGCGAGTGCCTCGCGCGGTGGCCTGTTCACGGCGACGCAAGGATGTGTATATGAGTGAGATGAAGGCGGTTGTGCTGGGAGCGCACGGTGGCCCAGAGGTTCTGTCTGTCCGTCGTGACTGGCCAAAGCCGCAGCCGGGCGTCGGTGAGGTCCTGGTCAAGGTGCACGTTGCTTCTGTGAACAACACGGACATCTGGACCCGTGAGGGCGCCTATGGCCTGCCGGGGGACTCGCAGGCGAAGGCAGGGTGGCGCGGTCCCTTGACCTTCCCTCGAGTTCAGGGTGGAGACATCGCTGGGGTGATTGAGGCGGTTGGTCCGATGGTCGACACGAGCCGGGTGGGGCAACGGGTGCTGGTCGATCCGGCGTTGTACCGCGACGAAACCCTTGATGCCCCACCGGTCGGACTGCTTGGCAGTGAAGCAGACGGCGGTTTTGCCGAGTTCGTGGTGGTCGACGCTGGGCAGGCCCACGACGTGACAGGCTCGTCACTCACCGATGCACAGTTGGCCGCCCTCCCTGTTGCCTACGGCACAGCCATGGGCATGCTGGAACGTGCAGGAGTCGGCGACGGTGAGACCATCGTCGTCACGGGGGCATCGGGGGGCGTCGGTTTGGCCTTGGTCCAGCTCGCGGTGGCACGCGGCGCGAAGGTCCTGGCGGTGAGCAGCGGTGACAAGGGGGAAGCCTTGCTCGAAGCTGGAGCTTCCCACGTCTTTGATCGCAGCGCCCGGGACATAGCCGCGCAGATCGGAAAGCAGAGCCCAGGTGGTCTCGACGCCGTTGCCGACGTGGCCGGCGGACCGCTGCTTGCCCAGCTGTTGCCCTTGATCCGCGATGACGGGCGATGGGTCATCGCCGGTGCCGTCGCTGGACCCGTGGTCGAGTTCGACCTACGCCGCCTCTACCTGCACAACGTCCGTCTGATCGGCTCCTCGATGCACACCCGAAACCACTTCGCCGTTTTGGCGCAGGCAGCACGCGACGGGAAGGTCCACCCGGTGATTGCCAATCACCACGCTTTGGAGGACATCGCCACCGCCCAACAAGAGTTCAAGCGTGGACAACACATCGGAAAGATCGTGCTCACAGTCGACTAGCAAGCGTCCCGCCACCGAATGCGGATCTTTTTCGGTGCTGCTCTCTAGCGTTGAAATGGTCGGTGATGCAGGTCTTGCTGTTGGGGTCGAGTATTGAACGATGCTCCACTGATCAGCAAGACCTCACTGCTCGACGCAAGGTGTTGGCCGCATGGGGCGTTGAGCCTGGTCGGATGTACGTAGACCACGGTCCGACGGGTACCAACCGTGAGCGGCCAGGTCTTCGGGAAGCACCAGGAAGCCCACTTCATCTCACTCATTCGTTCCGGTGAGTACAGCACAGCCGAGGTGGCCGAACTGTTCGGCGTCGGGCGTTCCACCGTCCATCGATAGGCAACGAGTCGAGGGCAAAGCCAGCCTAGCGGCAACGAACGTGTTGACAGCCGTACCCTAGGCGCCGGCTGTCCCGAATCCCACAACCATCCGGGACGCCGACGTCCCAGTGGCGTCCCCCAGGCTGTTGCTGCTGCGGTAGCGGTTCGTTATGTGGGATCACGGCTCAACGGCGATGCGGTTTGTCGATGGTCGGGGTCAGCCGCCTGAGAGGACGCTTTTTCAGAGTTCGGGTAGAGATGAAGGCATATCCACGCTAATCGTGACCGGCTCGACCGTTTTCTCGAGGAGCCAACCCAGAAGAAGGTCGCACATGGGGCGGTGATCGACGGCGTGATCTCCCGGGTGACACGGACTAATGATCCGGCTGGGAACGTCGTCACTTGTGCGTAGTTCACCAGGGGCCTAGGGGCTAGCACTGCGACGGCGTATTTACGGCAGTTCGTCAGCACGGTGACAAGACCCGCGACACACGCCTGGTGGTAGTTCATTCTTTGCGGACTATTCAGTTATGCGTCGTGCTGACCTTGCCTGAGCGACACCAGCTGGCCTGAGGCTGGGGGTCTCGGAATACGCCGAGCATCATCTGCAAAGGACTTCCATGAATCGACATGTCCGAACGGCCACTATCACTGCCACCGCCGCACTGTTGTTGCCCTCCACGATTGCGCATGCCGCGTCGATCACTGACGAGGAGTCGATGCTCACGCCCCAGGCGGGGTGGGAGGTAACCCCGATCAGCACCGTGGGTGAGTCATATAACGGCTACACACCACCCGGCATCCTGGACGGCATCAGCGTGTTCCAGGGCCAAGGCAAAGGCAAGAGCAAGGGCAGGATGACTGCCTACGTCAACCACGAGCTCCGGACGAACGTGGGCTACGCCTACGAACTGGCCAACGGGACCTCCTTGACCGGCGCGCGCATCAGTGCCTATGAGCTACAGACCAAGACACTCAAGGTCCTTCGCGCCGAGCTGGCCTATGACACGATCTTCGACGTCGAGGGGCGCGAAGTCACCGACTCGGACCAAATCAACCCTGTCAACGAGGGTGAGAACGGCATCGGGCGCTTGTGTTCAGCCAGAGGTATCGCGGCGGGCGAGTACGGCTTCGTCGACGAGATGCATTTGGCCGGGGAGGAGCAAAGCAACGGCGTGCTCTTCGCCCTCGACATCGATTCCGAAGAGTTGTGGGCTGTGCCCGACGCAGGCCTGCTCGCCTGGGAGAACGTCTCACCCGTCGATACCGGTGACTCCGACACGGTGGCTCTGATGGTGGGCGACGATCATGAGGGCGCCCCGCTGTGGTTGTATGTCGGCACGAAGCAGCCTCGAGGCAACTTCCTGGAGCGCAACGGCCTTTCCGGTGGGCAGCTATACGCCTGGGTGGCTGAAGCCAACGACCCGGCAGGTACGTTCGACAGCCCCGCCGAGTTCTCCGGCAACGGCAGCACGGCCGAGGGGACATGGGTCGCGGTGGACGTCCGCAACGGTGACGGCACCCTGCGCACCACGGAAGAGCTGGACGCAGCGGCCGACGCGGTGGGCCATTTTGCCTTCTCCCGGCCTGAGGACGTGCATGACAACCCCGCGAACGCACAACAATTGGTGCTCTCATCCACCGGTCGGCAGACCTGGGACGGTGGCTCGGACCAGTACGGAACGACCTACCTTGTCGACGCCGCCTTCAGCGCAGGGCAGCCCACCGGTGCCACGTTGAACATCGTGTACGACGGTGACGATGCTCTGGACCAGGTGGGTATCGACTCCATGCTCCGTTCCCCAGACAACCTGACCTGGGCCTCTGACGGTTCGATCTACGTTCAGGAGGACAGGGCGATCTCCTCGTCGCTGTGGGGCACGGTCGACGCCTCCATCTGGCGGCTCGATCCCTCTAGCACCAACCCGGCCGACGCTGAGCGAATTGCCATCGTGGACTCCGACGCCGTCCCCGAGGGGCAGATTGCCGCTGACGAGGGTATCGGGTCTTGGGAGACCTCCGGGATCGTAGATGTGACCGAGTTCGTGAAGACCGACGCCGAGGTTGCGCTGCTGTTGGGTGTGCAAGCACACAGCATCGAGGGCGGCACGATCGCCGACCAGGGCCTGGTTGAGGGTGGACAGCTCACACTGCTCAACAACTAATTCGATCTCGCGTTCTGCGCGACCGAGGTGACCGCGCCGATGTCGTCCAGCGATCGCTAACCGGTGACGCTGCCCGATAGGGAACATTGAGGGAGTCCCCGGCATCACCTCCTAAGAGAAATTTGCGTCTCTTAGGAGGTGATGGTGTTGGCGCTCTCGGTCAGGCTCACAGCAGAAGACGAGGAACGGTTCGAGAAGTTGGCCCGCCGTACCGGTCGGTCCAAGACGTTCTACGTCGGGGAAGCGATCCACGAGCACCTCCGCGACTTGGAAGACCGATCCTGGACGGATGCGGTCGTACCCGAGTGGGAGGGGACGGGTAGGCCAAGCGGCACAGCGGCCAAGGTTGCCGGCGATATCGACAACCCGGTGCTGCAGCGTCTGGTCAAGGAGGCGAGGCTCGACGCGAGTGACGATATGCCCACCCTCTCGTCAAGCCAGAACGTGTAATGGTGCTACACCCAGCATAAGCAAGCAGCGCTCTGGACGCCGTGTGTGGATTGGTCTGCGGGGCCGTAGGTTCTTCAGCTCAGCGACACACCTAGTCCGCGAGCAGCGCTCAGGGCGAGGTCGGGGCCCACTGTGGTGTGTAGCAGCAGCAACCCGTCGAGCGTTGCTAGTAGCCCGGCTGCTCGGTCCTTCGCCTCGTCCTGTTCAGTGGTGCTGTCCGGCAGGATGTGCGCTGCGAACCACGACGTCCAGGTTGTCGTCAACTCGGTGGCGATCGAGGTGTATGGCTCGGTACCGCGGACCGCGAGACCGAGGGCTTCGACGTAGAGCTTTATCCACGGCTGCGCCTCGGGGCGTCTCAGCGCGGCCCACGACGCCGCCAGCAACTCTTCCGCGGGGGCTCGCTCGTCCCCGATCTCAGGGGTGAGTAGGACGACCAGCCTCGAGGTCGATCGGTGTAGTACTGCTGCTAGGAGGTCGGTCTTGGTCGGGAAGTAGTACACGACGGTGCGGTCGGCGATACCGAGTCGGCGCCCAGTGGACCGGAAGGTTAGCTCGGCCAACCCCTGGTCTCTCGCCACCTCGATCGCGGCGTCGAGGACCTCCTCTGTGTTGTGCCGGTATCCCATGGACAGGTAGCGTAGCCCGTGCTACAAATGTAGCCGTGGTTACACATATCGGGCGCCGCGGAACAACAGCAGCGGCCGGGGTGGTGGGCGCCTACGGGGCAGTGATGGTTCTCGCACCGTCGCCGGCCGCTGGGTTGTTTGCTGCGCTCGGTTTCGGGATGGCTGAAGGTGGCATCACAGGTGGGCCTGCTCGGAGCTACGTGCTCTTCATCTCCGGCGTGCTCGGGGCGGTCCTCGTCGGGTGGATGGTGCTTATCGTCATGGTCATCACGGGTTCGGAGACGACCGGGCACTCCAGCCCGCGGCGGGCGGTGGCAGTATCGCTCGGCGCGTGGTTCGTCCTCGACACTGGCTTCTCTCTAGTCGTCGGCCAATGGCAGCACGCGCTCTTCAACGTCGCGTTCCTCACCGCACTCGGCCTACCACTGCTGGTTTGGCGGAACGAGTGCCGCATGGGTACGTCGCACTCCCACGATTCCCGGTAGCCGAACAGCCATCGGCGCTCGTTCGCCCCTTCCGAAGGTGCCGACTGCGACAGGGTTGGCCGTTCCGCAGCGAATCCCTACCCGCGCGTCCAACCGCTTCCGATCGGACAGATGGGCCTGGACACGCCTGGGTCCTGTCACACTAGCCTTCGCTAGTTCGTCTACCTATTGACAGGACGAACTGGGAGGAGCGAGTGGGCATCGTGGAGCGGTTGCAGATCTTCGAGGAACAGCGCTCACGCTTGGTGCGTATGGCGGCGTCCTTGTTGAACGACCGTAGCGAGGCTGAGGATGTTGTGCAGACGACCTGGCTTCGACTACACAACACGGACTCTGAGATTCAGAACATTCCGGCCTGGCTGACGACCGTGACCACGCGTCTATGCCTGGACCGGCTGCGATCACGGATTCCCGAACCAGTGACTGAGGTCACGACGGGCGAGGTCGTGCCGGACCCAGCCGAGGATGTCGCCCTGGCTGAGACTGTCGGCGTCGCCTTGCATGTGGTGCTGAATCGGCTCACGCCATCGGAGCGTGTGGCGTTCGTGCTGCACGATAGTTTCGGTTTTGAGTTCTCCACGATCGCGGCCGTCCTGGACAGCACCCCAGCGGCCACCCGCAAACTTGCCTCCCGCGCCCGCTCTAAAGTGGGCCAGCCTTCCGTTGAGGACCAACTGGCCGATTGGGAGGTCGTGGACGCCTTCATGGCGGCCGCCAGAGAAGGCGACTTCGATCGACTGCTGCAACTACTGGCACCCGACGCGACCGTCGCGGCCGACCCAGCCGCGATCCTTCTCGGCACACCAGAGCAGATCCAAGATCGCCAAGATGTGGCCGCGTTCTTCAATGGCAGCGCTCACGCCGCCCTGTCGGTGTTTGTGGGGGATCGGCCTGGAGCCGCCTGGTATGACCGGGGTAAGGCCATGGTGTTGTTCGATTTCTTCATCATCGACGGGGTGGTCAAAGGCATTACGTTCCGCGCTGAGCCGGAAGTCACGGCCCGCGTAATTCGCCGTCGTGGTCCAGAGCGCCGCGACTGATGGCTGTGGATCGTCACACCTGCCCTCGTTCAACCGTCAACCAGGTAGATGCAGCACCGAGAAGTAGATCAGCGAAGGGAGAAGTGAGATGAAGACGATGACCTGCCGCCAACTTGGGGGACCTTGCGAGCTCGCACATCAGGGCGAGGACGCTAACGACGTCATCAATGCCCAAGACCGCCACCTCAAAGAGGCGGAGAAGGCGGGCGACACCAGCCACCAAGAGGCACGCGATGCGATGAAGCGCCGCTGGCGGCATCCGAAGAAGTCCTTGGGCTGGTACAACGACACCAAGGCCGCCTTCGCCCGACTTCCGATGGACTGACCCATCTCAGTACAGGACGATTTTCAGTCCGAGGGGGGTGGGTGAGGCGGTGTGGAACTTCCCGAGGAGACTCCGATGACATCTGATGAAGTACCAGGAGGGGTCGTGCATGAGATGCCTGCCGACCTGCGGTCAGCGCTCATCGCCAACACTTCAGCACTCGATGCGTGGAAAGACATCACACCTCTGGCGCGCAACGAGTTCATTTGCTGGGTGATGGACGCTAAGCAGCAGAAGACTCGCGAACGCCGCGTGCGTCGGGCGCAAGAAGAGCTCGAAGAAGGACAGCGACGCCCCTGCTGCTGGCCGGGATGCACTCACCGTGAGCGCAACGGGAGCTGATGACAGTCGGCGCGGGCTGGCCCGGGCAGCCCCAGCGCACTTTCGCCGGGAGTCGGCGCACAAGGTGCTGTAGAAGCTGTCTCAGGCCGCAAATAAATTTCGAGGCCAGTCAAGGTACTCCTTCGAAGGATGCATAGTCATCAATGTCGTTCGATCGCTGATGACTTGCCCGAGGCCGATATCGTCCCTGGCATGCGTATCTGCCGCTTCACCACAGGTGATGACCCCATGTTCGGTTTGGTCGATGGAGCGGGGGAGAGGATCGCCGAGATCTCAGGTGATCCCCTCTATACGAAGATCGAATTGACCGGCCAGACCCACCGAGTCGACGATGTGCGGCTGCTCGCCCCCGTCATTCCTCGATCAAAGGTCATCGGCATCGGCAAGAATTATGCTGATCACGCTGCCGAGATGGGGGGTGAGACCTCCTCGGTTCCGCTCATGTTCTTCATCCCGAATACGGCCGTTGTCGGCCCCGGGGATCCCGTGGTGATCCCGCCGATCACCACTGAGGTGTCGTATGAGGCCGAGCTGGCGGTCGTCATCGGTCGCGTCTGTAAGAACGTTGCTGCCGCCGACGCGGGGTCGGCGATCTTTGGCTACACCGTGGCCAACGATGTCACGGCTCGTGATCTGCAACGCGTCGATGGTCAGTGGGCCAGGGCCAAGGGGATGGATACGTTTTGCCCGCTGGGTCCATGGATCGAGACCGATCTCGACGCCGGCGATGTGCGAGTGACCTGCCACGTGGATGGAGAGCTCGTCCAGGACGGCTCCACCGCCGAGATGGTTCACGGTGTCGCCTCGTTGATCGAGACCTTGTCCGCCGCTTTCACCCTGCTGCCCGGTGACGTCATTTTGACCGGCACACCCGCAGGGGTCGGCCCGGTCACCAGCGGTCAGCGGGTGGAGGTGGCCGTCGAAGGTATCGGCTCGATGGGCAATCCCTTCGTCGATGCAGACTGAGGAGGCACCCTCACGCGGCTGTCATCCTGACTCCGGCCCATCGCGTTGATCGCTCGTTCGGTATGCCCCGGCAGCCGCTTGACCACGCCGCGCAGCCACCATGCCCTCATCGGTGCTGATGGCCAAGTCCTCGGGCGCGGCGTCGCCGGTGCGCAGGTCGACCTGCTCACTCGCATATCGGGCCGTGGCAACCACCATGGCGGTGAACGGCACGGCCAAGAACACGCCTAAGATGCCGAACAACGTCCCACCGATGGTGACGGTCACCAGAATCAGGGCTGGATGCACCGACATCGTTTTGCCCTGAAGCGCCGGTGAGAGCACATTGCCCTCGAGTTGCTGCACCGCGAAGATGAGCCCGAGCACGAGCAGGGCCACCTGCCACCCGTTGAAGAATAAGGCGACGAGAACCGCGAGACCGCCAGCGGTCAAGGCTCCGACGATAGGGATGAAGCCAGCAAAAAACGTGATGACGGTCAGCGCCAGCGCCAACGGGACGCCAAGCGCCCACAACCCCAGACCGATCAACACGGCATCGATGGCGCTCACCAGTGCCTGTGTCCGGATGAAGCCGCCCAACACGGTCCAGTTGCGCGCCAACAACTCAGTGGAATGAGCGGCGGGGCCCTGGCCCAGCACGCTACGGGTCCAGGCACCGAACTTATGGCCGTCCTTGAGGAACAAGAACGTCAGAGCCAAGATCAAGACGGTGTTGATCAAGACGCCACCGAGCGCGCTCGCGCCGCTGAATGCTCCCGATGCGATGTCGCCGCCTCGTTCTTGAACCCACGTCGCGGCCTGATCGGCTGCGTCGTTGATCTGCCCGTCACTGATCTGCAGAGAGGATCGAGATACCCACTTCTGCAGCTGGTCGAAGCCCTTGGACGCGGCTTCGGGAACTCCTGCAACTTGCCTCGCCACGCTAGGAGCGACAAACACCAGGGAGCCAATGATGACGACCAGAGCCCCGAGCAGCGTGATGGCGGCCGACAAAGTGCGTGGCACACCCCGATGGGTCAGCCACGAGGCCACGGGTGACAGGAGGGCGGTCAGGATCAACGACAGAATGACCGGCATCAAGCCGGCCCACATCAGCGACATACCCCACAGAACCAGCACCAAGGTAGCGACAACGATGACGAGTTTGACGGACCATCGAGATGCCATCGTCAGCCAAGCTCCCACCACCTGAGCGCGGTCGCCATGCGGCGAGACGCTCTGAGTGTCCGGATCAATGTCCTGGCCCTTGGTCGTTGAGGCCGCCCCCGGGCTACTGCTCGAGCTCGCGGCCGGGGAGTCCGCGTCCACTGCTGTGGCTCCTGACTTCTCGGCTCCTGGCTTGGCTGCGGGCTGTTCGGGGTCTCTTGTCTGTGACACAGGGCAAGAATCTCAC
>JBATUU010000303.1:0-2857 GCA_049671385.1 Ornithinimicrobium sp.
GAGTCCTCGGTCTCAGCGCTTGCGTTCGTCTCACTGGCCAACTCCAACGGCCATTGCGGTGGGTCCTCACTGCCGGCCAACGCCCACGCGGCTTGCTTCGCCGCCCCCAGGCCGACGTACTCCCCAGGCTTGGGCACGGTCACGGGCACCCCGAAGATGCTGGGCGCAATTGCCTGCACCGCCCTGGATGCCGATGCGCCGCCAATCAACAGGACCCTTGAGACTTCTGCGCCTTGCTGTCGCAACGCATCCACGCCCCCGCGCAGATTGAGCAACATACCCTCGACCGCCGCCCTGGCAACATTCTCCGGTGTTGCGTTGGCGCGTGTCATACCGCTCAGCGTGCCCGTCGATTCGGGAAGGTTCGGGGTGCGCTCACCATCGAGATACGGCAGGAGGCTCAATCCTTCGGCCCCTGGCTCGGCCGCGAGCGCGAGGTCGTCGACTTGCGACAACTCGACGCCCAGCATCGAGGCCGCGGCTGTCAGGACCCGGGCAGCGTTGAGAGTGCAGACCAAGGGCAGGTATGCGCCCGTTGCGTCTGCAAAGCCGGCAACCATGCCGCTGGGATCGTTCGCGCGCACGTCGGATACGGAGAAGACGGTGCCCGAGGTGCCCAACGAGACGACCACATCACCTGGCTGGACCCCCAGACCGAGGGCAGCGCCCATGTTGTCCCCCGTACCTGCCGCCAGCAGCATTCCACCAAAGGTGGTGCCGGCCACCCCCCGCGCAGACAGCACGGTCGGCGCCTCAAATTCACGTCCCAGAGCATGGTGCATGATGTCCGGGCGGTAGTCGCCATCCAGGCTCGACCAATAGCCCGTGCCCGAGGCGTCACCGCGATCAGTGGTCCACTGCTCGAAGCCCCCGTAGGCCTTTAAGATCGTGCCGGTGAGCCAGTCGTGCGGGAGCACGACTCGAGCCACGCGATCAGCCGACTCAGGCTCACACCTGGCAAGCCAGCGGACCTTTGACACAGTGAAACTCGCCACCGGCACAACGCCCATTTCTTCGGCCCAGACGGCAGGTCCACCCCACTCTTCCACCAGGTCTGCAGCATCGGGAGCCGAGCGGGTGTCATTCCACAACAGCGCATCTCGGATGACCTGGTCGTTCTCATCGAGGGCAACCATGCCGTGCTGCTGCCCTCCAACGGCGAGCGCGGTGACGCCGTCGAGCAGGCCGCCCTCTACGGCTTGCTCGACGGCTTCCCACCAGCGCTGCGGGTGCACCGAAGTGCCATCCGGATGCGCTGCCCGGCCCTGCCGCACAACACGGCCGGTTTCCGCGTCACACACGACGACTTTGCACGACTGTGTCGAGCTGTCGATTCCGGCGACGAGGGTGGTCATTGCATCTCCTCCATCAGTAGCACCAAACGACTGACCCCAGACGTTCGATGCTCAGTCGCTCTGATTGGCCTGTACCAGTCGGGTCACTGTTTCATTGGCACCGACCGTATGCAACGACTCCAGATGTGCTGTGTAGGCATCGGTGAAGCGGTCCTGCTCCACCAGGTCGTCAAACAAATCTGGATCCCGCAAGAACGCCAGCGGGTCCTGGTCCTGGTGCGCAGCCGCCTCCATTACGCGCTCGCTCAGCCGGTCCACGACGGTGATAGGTTCACCGTCCTCATCGACACCCTCTGCATACCGCGCCCAGGAAGCCACGATCAGCGCCGAGTAATCGATCGAGCCACCGTTGCTGAGATTGTGCTTGATGACAGGCAACAACCACTTGGGTATGCGGTCGCTGCTTTCAGCGCACAGTCGTGCCAGGGTGTCGCGCACCTCCGGGTTGGCGAATCGCTCGATCAGCGTGCGCCGATAGTCCGCCAAGTCGGTGTCAGGCACGTGCGGCAGGGTGGGGGAACCCTCCTGCTCCATATAACCCATGAGGTATTCAACAAATGTCTCGTCCTGGCATACCTCGTGGGCGTACTCATAGCCTGACAAGAATCCGACGTAGCACAGCGCCTGGTGGCTGGCGTTGAGAAGCCGCAACTTCATCAACTCAAACGGAACCACATCCTCCACCAACTGCACGCCGACCTCATCCCAGGCCGGGCGGCCATCGACGAAGTCGTCCTCCAGTACCCATTGGGTGAAGGGCTCACACACCACCGGCCAGCCGTCCTCAATGCCCGTGCTCTCTGCCAGCGCCTCAATGTCCGTGGGGGCTGTCACCGGGGTGATCCGGTCGACCATGCTGTTGGGGAAGGGCACGTGTTCGTTCATCCAGTCCGCCAGCTCGGGATCCTTGAGCCTGGCAAAAGCGGTGATCATCTTGCGAGCGACGTCACCGTTGCCCGGCAAGTTGTCGCACGACATCACTGTGAAGGGCGCGGTCCCAGCCTCGCGGCGCGCCTGCAGCGCCGCAATGATGAGCCCGAACGCAGTCGAGGGCGTGGCCCCATCGGTCAGGTCGTTCTGGATGGAGTCGTCACTGGCATCGAACTCGCCGGTGACTTGGTTGACCAAATACCCACCCTCGGTAATCGTCAGCGAAACGATCTTTGTGCCTGGGTCGGCCATTGCATCGATCACCGCACCGGGGTCATCGGGTGCGAACAGCATCTCGATGATCGACCCGATCACGCGAGCCCCACGCTGCCCATCGGGGTGCTTCTGAATCAAGGTATAGAGGCCATCTTGGGCGTTCAGGGTCTCAACGATCTTGCGGTCATGAGGCAAGACGCCCACACCGCAGATACCCCAAGACAGGTCACCCGTCGCTTCCATCGCCTGGTCGGTGTACATCGCTTCGTGCGCCCGGTGGAATCCACCGACGCCGAAGTGCACGATCCCCCGGGTGACGTGCGCCCGATCGTATCCGGGCACGCTGACCGCGGAGT
>JBATUU010000304.1:0-5141 GCA_049671385.1 Ornithinimicrobium sp.
CAGCAGGGCCGCGCCGATGCCGCGACGACGACAACCTCCGGACCGGAACGCCCATCCCAGCACGCGGGAGCCGATTGCGATTTCGTCCGCCGATCAATGACGGTAGCCGAGGTTGGCCGTACACACTTCGAAGGTGAGATCGGGGCCCGAATCAGTCCGCGCTCGAACTGGCGAGCAGCCATCGAGCAGACCGACGAGGTCATCGGTTTCGTGACCCCCCGGCCACAACCACTACAACCCGGTGATCGGCTACCTCGCCGCCATGCCTGACCATCGCGGGCAGGGCTACATTACCGACATCCTCAACGAGGGCGTTTCGGTGCTGGCGGCAACTGGAGTGCATCAGATCCGTGCTGCAACGGACATGACAAATACCCCCATGGCGAACGCATTCTTGGGCAACGGCTGGTGCAAATTCGCTCGCTCGATCGATATGGCCTGGCCCGCAAAATGCCTCGCGCCGCAGCTCTACCCTTCACTTCATAGGGCATGCCGCGCGCGTATCGAAGCCGATCCGCAGAATCCGCCGAACCCTGAACGATAAGCGTGTTTGTTTGAGACCTAGAGCGCCTCAGCGTGGGGCCAATGCTGCCGTTTGCCCCGTCCGGCTTCGCGTCCCGGGACCGGGACCCCATACGGGGCAGAGTGCTCGCTACTTCGCGCAGCGGCGCTTGGCATCACGATTTACACGACGTGTGGTGCATTCCTTTGCAGACTCGAGCCATCTCGACAACTGATGTGTAGATGCGTCGTAGTTTGTACATCTGGTTCGACGCATTGTTGACGGCGGGTCGGCTTGGCGCCTCGCGAAGTTTGACCCAACCTTCGGGGGAGCGCGACCGGCTGCTGCGTGTCGGCGCTCATGCCGGCGGGGTTCGCAGAGGAGGGTCGTTGTACTCCGTGCACCTGACCGATCTACTAACAACGCCGAGATCGGGTAGAGCCTGTCTCGACGGTGGCTTCCGCCAGACTAAAAGTCTGGATGGAGGACCCGACGCTAGCTCTGAAGGCTCCTGGGACAGACTGTTCGTATGTTCTCCGGCCTCACGCCAGCCCGGCGGCCACTCATGCTGGTGCTTGCAGCAGCGCTTTTGGGCATCGTGGTTGTCATCGCTGCTCTGGGCCTGTCGCGACTGGGGTCCTCTGAGGAAGCAGCACCTCGCGACACCCGGGGCCCAGTGGTTGTTGTTCTGGGATACAACGGAACTATCGAGGATGTGGAACCGCTGGTGAAGTTCCTGAGGGATGAGGGTCGCGACGTTCGCGTTCTTCCTCCGACGGGGGACAACACAGGCGATCTCAAGGAGCAAGCACGCGCGTTGGGTGACTTTGTTGACACCGTTCGACGGGACACGTCGGCGACGTCCGTCGACCTTGTCGGGTTCTCTGCTGGCGGTGTGGTGGCCAGGCTTTGGGTGAGTGAGCTGGGCGGTGATGTGCAGGCGCGCCGTGTGGTCACCATCGCATCACCGCACCACGGCACGATTCTGTCCACTTTGGCCAGCGAAATCGGTTTGTGCCCGGCTGCATGTGAGCAACTGCGGCCAGACAGCGACCTGTTGGCCTCCCTCAACGCTGGCGACGAAACCCCTGAGGGAACGCAGTGGATCACCGTCCGCAGCGACAGTGACCGAACAGTGACACCCTCGAGTTCCGCAGCCCTCGAGGGTGCCCTGAACATCGCGGTGCAGCAATACTGCCCGAGTGCCACGACCGGTCATCTGCAGATGATGTCCTCGCCGGTCATGCTCGCTTCACTCCCGTTGGTCCTGGACGCGGGTGCGCCCAGGGCGCCCACCGAGGGAAGTGTCGACTGTGGCTAAGTATCTCGCAGTCTTCACTGCCTAAACCCGCGGAGGGTCTGAAGCGGGAGGCCATCACGGGTGAAGCGTCGTGAATTGAGCGCCTGCTGGATACTGGCGTCGGGATCGCAGTAGTTATAGTCGTCAACCGGGTGATCATTCCTCCGCTGAACGATCGCAGCGCTCAACAAGTGGACGATGTGGAATCGACTGCACAAGGGAGTCTCCGAAACGCGCAGCATGGCCCGCCACGTCCGCGAGTCCAATCGCCGAGCCCAACACTGGGAGGCGGGCTACCCCGGTCGCATCTGCAGTTCAGAGTCCGTCGAGGAAGACCTTGATGTGTTCGAGGAACATCTGCCACGCCGGCTCTTCGGAGGTCAGCAGGTGATTGCGACTCGGCAACCCCACGAACCGGCTGTCGGGGATGAGAGAGGCTAGCTCCAATCCTCGCTGCACCGGCTGTCTGACTTCGTCGCGTGAGTGCATGATCAATGTCGGGCAAGTAACCTGGGTCGCCCGCTGCGCCACATCGATCTGGGCGAAAGCCTCCATGAATCGCACCGCGTTGGCGGCTGAGGTGGTGCGTGCCTGGAGTTCGTTGAAGGCCATCCATAGCTCTCGAGTTGCATCAGGAAAAATCTGTGAGGTGAAGACCTGACGAAAAGCCGGGTCATCGCTACCCCAGCCCAATCGGGCCAACTCGACCTGCAGCGACGCCTCGCCCAGCGCTACCTCCGAGGTCGCTTGGCGACCGCGACCGCGGGCGTAGCCGCCGAACAGGATCAGGGCACTGACCCGCTCTGGATGACGAACGGCATACGCAATCGCGACGGCCGCCCCTTGGGAGATACCGAGGAGGGGAAAGCGTTCCAAACCCTCGGCGTCCACGACGAGCTCCAAGTCGTCGACCCACGCCTCTAATCCGAAGTCACGGACATCCCACGCTGAAAGTCCGCAGCCGCGTTCGTCGTAGCGCACAAGCGTGTGATCCGTGCTGAGCCCCACCAGCCAATGTCGCCAGACGGGGCTGTCCCAGTCGTAGTCGAGGTGGGTCATCCAGGTGGCTGCCTTGACGAGGGGCGCGCCTCGCCCAGATGTGGCATACGCCAGCCGGCTGCCGTCCTTGCCACGGCAAAACCGGATGTGTTGGGTCACCGGGGGGCGATGGGTGGTCGGCCGCTGGGTAGGCAACGCACCCTCGACCAGCTCGGTTGCGGGCTGACCCGAGTGGTCGACGGGGAGGTCCTCGCGTTGCTGGAGGATGGCTGCCTCGAGTTCGCGCAGTCGCGGAGACGGGTCCAGTCCCAACTCCTGAGTCAGCCAGTCGCGGTATGTCGTGAATCGATGCAGCGCTTCGACCTGTTCTCCCATCGCATACAGCGCGGTCATGACGACGGCCAATGCCCGCTCATGCTGAGGCCGCTCGGTCAGGGTTTCCTCGGCCAGAACGAGCGCCTCGCGATGGCGTCCCAAGCGAAGGAAGGCTTCGGTGAGCAGGGCGTGTGCCTCATCAGCCAAGCCTTCGAGTCGTCCCCGTTCGACGAGGAAGTCACTATGGTCCATGTCGGCGTAGGGCTCCCCCTGCCACAGCGCCATGGCCGTCTCCACGTGCTCGACGGCGACGGCGGGGTCAGCCGTCCGGGCGGCCCGAATGAGCCGCTCGTACTCGATGGCATCCACGCCTTCGGCTGCGCAGTCCAACAGATAACCCGTGTCGTGAGTTTGCACGGTCAGGGTCGGACCCACCGAGCGACGCACCCGGTGAATGACCGTCTGCACCGCTGCTGATGGATCGCTCGGCGCTTGATCGCCCCACATCCACTCGACAAGCACCTCGATGGAAACGGCACGACCCTTTCGCGCGGCGAGCGCAGCCAGCAACTGACGCTGTCGTCGCGACCCCAGCTCCCTTGTCCCGTAGGGACCATCGAGTCGAGTAGGTCCGAAAACCCTGAGCATGACTCTCACTGTAGATGGTGGATGGGCGGTTTGCGGCTGAATCGACAGCACGGTGACAGCGCGGTGAAAGCGTCGTGTCGGAGGCTGAGAACACGAACAACAACCACCTCAAGGAGAACAGCATGACCACGCAGGAACTCATCGCACCGGGGCAGCAGGATGCCTCGTCCCAATCGGCCGACACCGAAGCCTTCACCGAGCGTCTCTTCAGTTCAATGCTCGGCACGTTCGATGTGCTGGCTATCGCGTTGGCCGACCAACTCGGCTTGTATCCGCCACTACAGGGGGCGGCGCTGACCAGCAGCGAACTCGCCGAGCAGACCGGCATCGGCGAACGGTATGCCCGCGAGTGGCTTGAACAGCAGTGCGCCACCGGCGTGCTGGAGGTCGATGACCCGACACTTCTAGCGGCCGAGCGCCGGTTTCACCTCCCCGCGGCGCACGCCGAGGTCCTCGTCCAGCAGGACAGCCTCGCCTACCTCACCCCGTTTGCCCGGCTGATCGCCAGCAGCGCGGTGCAACTCCCACAGCTGCTGGACGCATACCGCACCGGTGGCGGGGTCTCTTGGGCGGACTACGGCGAGAGCATGCGCACCGGACAGGCAGACGCGAACCGTGCGTTGTTCTTGAACAGTCTGGCCAGCGAGTGGATGCCTGCGATCCCGGAGGCGGCTCAGGCGCTGCGGCGTGGAGGCCAGGCTCTGGATGTCGGGTGTGGTGAAGGGTGGTCCAGCATCGCCCTCGCGCTGGGCTTCCCCGACGCCGAGGTTGTCGGTGTGGACCTCGACCACGCCTCCGTGCTCGCCGCCCGCGAGCACGCCAAGGCCATGGGCGTCGACGATCGCGTGACCTTCCATTGCGGCGACGCCTCGGAGTTCGCGACATACGGCTTCGATTTCGTCAGTGCGTTCGAATGCGTGCACGACATGTCCGATCCGGTATCGGTGCTCGCCGCGATGCGCGGTGCCGCAGCCGCAGGAGCCCCAGTCCTGGTGATGGATGAGCGTGTCGGTGAGCGCTTCGTCGGCCACGCCGATGAGGTCGAGCAGTTGATGTATGGCCTATCGCTGATGATCTGCTTGCCCGACGGTATGTCGCATACTCCCTCCGTCGGAACGGGAACCGTGATGCGACCGGACACTCTGCGCCAGTACGCACAGGGCGCTGGGTTCGGCGACATCGAGATCCTGGATATCGAGAACGATCTGTTCCGGTTCTACCGTCTCGTTGACTGAAGGAGGCGCGTGGGTAGCGACGGCTCAGGCTCGCGGAACGACCGGATCTGAGCGGCCCACGCTCCCGCTCGATAGCGGCAGGAGCCGGATGCCGAACCAGGTCGCACCATCCCAGCGGCGATGCCGGGCCAAGGTGCGGATC
>JBATUU010000305.1:0-6425 GCA_049671385.1 Ornithinimicrobium sp.
CATCGGTGATGTGGCCGCCAAGGGCCTGTGTGGGTCCGGCTTGGTTGATGCTGTCTCCGAGTTGGTCCGGGTCGGTTTGATCGACGCGAGCGGGCGCCTGGTCACGGACGAGCGCGCTGTCGAGGTCGCTCCATACCTCGCAGAACGGTTGACGTTCATCGGCCAGGAACGGGTCTTCTTGCTCGATGCCACGGACCCGGAGACGGCGGTTGAGGATCGGGTCTATCTATCGCAACGTGACATCCGGGAGTTGCAGTTCGCCAAAGGTGCCATCGCCACGGGATGGACCCTGCTGCTAGAGCATCTCGATCTTGCCGAAGACGATGTCCAGCAGGTCTTGCTGGCAGGGTCCTTTGGCAGCTACCTCTCTCCGGCAGCGGCCATACGGATCGGTCTGGTGCCCAAAGTTCCGGTGCTGCGGATCGTATCGGCCGGCAACGTGGCCGGCGAGGGCGCAAAGATGTCACTGTTGAGTGTGCGCGAGCGGGCCGGCGCTCACGCTCTGCTGGAAGAGGTGACCTATGTCGAGCTCTCCGACCGCAGCGACTTCAACGACCGCTTCATCGAGCTCCTTGCCTTTCCCACCTAAGAGGCTCACGAGCGAAATGAACGGCACCACTGAGTGGCACGCCTCGCCCGGATTCCGAGCATCGTCGGGACGGGCCCAGGCACAGTGAGTACCGCGGTGATCGCCTGCGGTGCGCTGGCTCAACCGACCGCCGTGATCGCCCAGCGTCGAGGCTGGGACCTTGAGGTGGTCCCGCTGCCTCCGCTGTTGCACAACCACCCGGAACAGATCGCGGCCCAGGTCCGGGAGGCTGCAGCGGAGCTGGGTAGCACGCACGACCGCATCGTGATCGGGTATGCCGACTGCGGCACCTACGGCGCCCTCGATGCACTGTGCCAGGAGCTCGGGATCGTCCGGCTGCCGGGTCTGCACTGCTATGACGTGTTCGGCGGGCCGGGACGAATGGCCGATCTCTTCGAGTCACAGCCGGGCACCTACGTGCTCACCGACTTCCTGGTGCGTGCCTTTCATCGCTGCGTCTGGGTCGAGCTCGGCCTCGATCGCTATCCCGAGCTGCACCAGGACTACTTCGCGCACTACACCCAGGTGGTCTGGCTAGCCCAAGAGCCCGACGACATTGAGCTCCGCGCCCTCGCCGACCACGCAGCAGGCCTGCTCCAGCTGCCGTTGCGTGTCGTGCCAACGGGACATCACGGCCTGGAAAGCGCCCTGGAGACGGTGCTCACCGCCTCACCGTGATGAGTCATCACCTCGCGCCCATGCGTTCTGGGTAGCCGAACCCGGCACGCCGTCCCGCGACACGCCCGAGGATGGCCTGCTCTATCGCGCGCGTGCACCCCTGAGCCGATGGGCTCGGGCGAGTTCTCGGCCCCAGAGGCATCCGGATCGTCTGGCCACACGCCGTGGCCGGGCGGTCATCCGGTCAACGTGCCTAGAGCTTCGCCTTGACCCGCTGGAGGTAGTCCTGGCGCCACTTCTCGGTGGCCTCCACCTGGTTGAAGGTGTAGAGGTGGATGCCAGCCACACGGGCGGAGGCCCCAGACACTGTCCCCGCGCAACTCTCCAAGAATCGTTCGCCGGTGAAGCCGCCGGGAGCGGCCAATCGAGCCATGGTGCCCTTGTGCTTAGCCAGGAATCGAGTCGAGTCTCCCACACCGATCTTGGTCGCCATCGTCAGCAACTTGGCCCGATCTATGGGGCCCGGCAGCCCGAGCAGGATCGGCAGTTCCAGACCCCTGGAGCGCATCCGCTTGACCCACGACTCGACCAAGGACGGGTCGAAGGTCATGTTGCTCACGACATGTGAGGCGTGTTTGCGCTTGTCCCACATCGATTGGACCGTCAGGTCATCGCTGATGGTGGGGTGTGTCTCCGGATATCCGGTAATGCCGACGCGCAGACTCGTCCCGATGGCGGTGAGGTCTTGCAGCATGTCCAATGCGTTGGCGTAGTCCCCGGCCGGCGGGTCCTGGTCACCTCCGGGCACAAAAATCGTATGCACACCGGCGGCCTCCAACCGGTCCAGAATCTCCTGCAACTCGCTGCGGCCAGAGATCATCCGGGCCGCCAGGTGAGGGACCGCGTCAAACCCGTGCCCGGCCAAGCGCTCGGTGAGGGCCACCGTGCCCTCGATGCCTTGGCTCGGTGAGGCGGTGACCGTCACTGTGGAGCCTGCGGGCAGGCCGTGGAGCACCTTTTGCTCAATGCTCGGCGTGGGCAGCACCTCGAAACGCGCGGATTCGAGCATACGAATGATGAACAGGGCACGGTCTTTGTTGCGCATGATGAGACTCACTTCGCGATACGCATTGGGGGTGCCCAGACGCTACCACCCCACAGCTCAGACCAGGGTGAATTTCACCTTGGAAATTCTGGCGAGCATGCCGTTGACGAAAACGGGTGACTCATCCGTTGACATCCCCTGCACGAGGTCGACCGCTTCCGCGATCGCCACCTCGTCCGGGACGTCGTCATTCCAGATGACTTCCCAGGCACCCAGGCGCAACATCGCCCGATCCACCGAGGGCATCCGCTCCACAGCCCAACCGTGACTGTAGGTGCGCAGCACCTCATCGATCTGCGCCCAGTGCTCCAGGACACCGCGCACCATCGTGACCGTGTAATCCGGTAGCGGATGCTGAGTCGTGGGAGCGGCGATCCGCTGCTCGAGCAAGTCGCCGATGTTGACGCCGCGCTGCTCAGCCTCGAAGAGCACCTCCAGGGCCCGCTTGCGAGCTTTTGTGCGAGCGCCCATCGGGAGTTAGTTCACCCGACCCAGATAGGAGCCGTCGCGAGTGTCGACCTTGACCTTGGTGCCAGCCTCCAAGAACAGCGGCACGGCGATCTCGGCGCCGGTCTCCAAGGTGGCGGGCTTGGTGCCGCCGGTTGAGCGATCGCCCTGGACGCCCGGGTCGGTCTGTGAGACCTCGAGGACCACCGAGGGGGGCAACTCGACGTACAGCACCTGCCCCTCATGCTGGGCGATCATCGCCTGCTCGTTCTCCAGCAGATAGTCGGTGGCCGAGCCCATGACCTCTGGCGACACCGGGATCTGCTCATACGTCTTCACGTCCATGAAGATGTAGTCGGTGCCGTCGTTGTAGAGGTATTGCATGTCGCTGCGATCGACAGTGGCGGTCTCGATCTTGGTGCCGGCGTTGAAGGTCTTGTCGACGATTTTGCCCGACAGGACGTTCTTGAGCTTGGTGCGCACAAAGGCTGGGCCCTTGCCCGGCTTCACGTGCTGGAAGTCAAGGACCTGCCAGAGCCCGCTGTCCATGTTCAGGACAAGACCGTTCTTCAGTTCATTCGTTGATGCCACGACAAGAAGCCCTTTTCTGATTGGTGAGGTGACCGCGAGGCTGCACTCAGCGAGCAGGTCGGGTCCAGCAAATCGTCGGTCAGTCTATCCGGGTGCGCCGGCGAGGCTTCTCCTCATCCTCGGCGGTGCCAGGTTCACGACCGACACGGCGGTGCTGAGTCTAGATGAGCGCTCGCAAGGCGAGCAGGTATGAGCGTGCCCCAAACCCTGCGATCGTGCCCGTTGCGACGGGTGAAACCACCGAGTGCCGCCGGAAGGTTTCGCGGGCTGCCGGGTTCGACAGGTGCACCTCGATGAGAGCGCACCCAGCGTGCCGCAGGTGGGCGCACGCGTCGGCCACCGCGTAGGAGTAGTGCGTGAAGGCCGCCGGGTTGAACACGACATCGCATCGCTGCTCGGCAGCTTCATGCAACCACCCCACGATGTGCCCCTCATCATCGCTTTGACGTAGCTCACAGGTCAGCCCGAGGGTCCGACCTTCGGCAGCGATCTCATCATGCAGGTCACTCAGCGTCTGGCTGCCATAGATCTCCGGCTCGCGAGTGCCCAGAGCCGCCAGATTGGGACCGGACAAGACGAATACGGTGCGTGCCATCGGGTCAGGCTAGCCGCTGAGTGCCTGGTAGGCCTCGCTCAGATCCGACTCCTCAGGACCGGCGAGACGGCTCGGGACGCCAATCTCGTCCAGCACGATGAACCGAAGGGTGGAGCCGCGGGTTTTCTTGTCCCGCGACATTGCGGCACGCACCTGCGACCACGGCGCGGCGGCATACCCCGTGGGCAACCCGACCTGCTCAAGAATCGAGCGGGTGCGCTGCAGCACCGAGGCTGGTGTGCGCCCAGATCGCACGCCGAGCTCAGCGGCATAGACCATGCCGACCGCGACCGCGTCGCCATGGCGCCAGCGGTAGTCCTCAGCCAGTTCGATCGCATGAGCCAAGGTGTGCCCATAGTTCAAAATCTCCCGCAGCGACGACTCCTTGAGATCAGCCGTGACGACCTCAGCCTTGACCCGGACGGCGCGGGTGACCAACTCGACGGCAAGCGGCGAGCATGGATCGGTGGCGGCGCCTGGATCGCCCTCGATCAGGTCCAGGATCACCGGGTCGGAGATGAATCCGCACTTGATGACTTCGGCGAGTCCGGCGGCGTAGTCCGCTGCTGGCATCTGCGCGAACCAATCCGGGTCGCACAGCACCGCCACAGGCGGGAAGAACGACCCCACAAGGTTTTTGCCCTGCGGCGTGTTGATGCCGGTCTTGCCACCCACGGCGGCGTCCACGGCGGCCAGTAGCGAGGTCGGCAGGTGCACCACGTCGATCCCTCGCAGCCAGGTGGCGGCCGCAAAACCGGCCATGTCGGTGGCTGCTCCCCCGCCGATCGAAACGACCACATCGGTGCGGGTGAAGTCGGCCTCGCCCATCTGCTTCCACAGGCCCGCGACAACATGGATCTCTTTGGCTGCCTCGGCGTCCGGGATGCTCGCCAGATGCGGTGCGGCACCGAACTCGGTGGCCATGGCCATGACCTGTTCGGCGAGGCTCTCCCGGCCCGGTTGGGCAACAATCAGCACTTTGCGGCCCTTCGTGAGCTGCCGCCGGAGGTCATCGAGGGCGTCGGGCCCGATCGTGACGGTGTATGCGTCGGAAGCTCCTGGGTGCCCCACCGGGACACGCACTGTCATTGCGCTGACATCGCGGACTGAATCTCGGCACAGATGTCTGGAACGTCTCGTCCGGCGGTGTCGATCTGCAGGTGGGCGAGACGCTCATACGTGGGGCGGCGTGCGTTCATCAGCCGATTCCACGAGGCCCGTGGGTTGATCACCAGCATCGGCCGTGACGCGTCGAAGCCCACCCGTGAGGCGGCGTCGGCTATGCCGACATTGAGGAACGTCACAGTGCCGGTGTGCTGCGCGCGCTCGAGAGCCTGCGTGATGCCGGGGGTCATGACCGCTCCGCCGCCGAGCGAGACCACGCCGGGGTGGTGATCCAAAGCGTCCAGCACCGCCTCCAGCTCCATCTGTCGAAAAGCCCCCTCCCCGTCGTCGACGAAGATGTCGGAGATCGATCGGCCGGCTGCTGCCTCGATGGCGGCATCGGTGTCCAAGAAGTCGACACCGAGACGCTGCGCCATGGCAGCCCCGATCGTGCTTTTGCCCGCACCGGGGGGACCGATCAAGATCAGGACCGGCGATATGGCGCTCACCGGGTCACCATCGTCTCTGGCACTGCCTGCAAGTAAGCGGTCAGGTTGCGTCGCACTTCCGGCACGCTGTCACCGCCGAACTTCTCGATCACTGCATCGGCCAAGGTCAGGGCCACCATGGCCTCGGCAACGACTCCGGCGGCCGGAACCGCGCAGACATCGGAGCGTTGATGGATCGCAGTGGCCGCTTCGCCAGTCCGCACGTCGATCGTGCGCAGGGCACGAGGCACGGTGGAGATCGGCTTCATAGCGGCCCGGATGCGCAACACCTCACCGGTGCTCATCCCACCTTCGGTGCCGCCGGAGCGAAGCGTCACCCGTCTGACGCGGCCATCCTCGTCGCGCTCGATCTCATCGTGCGCCAGGCTGCCGCGGCGGCCGGCCGTCCGGAAGCCCTCACCGATCTCGACGCCCTTGATGGCTTGGATGCCCATAAGCGCGCCTGCCAGGCGGCTGTCCAGGCGCCGGTCCCAGTGCACATGCGAGCCCAGGCCCGGAGGGAGACCGTAGGCGAGAACCTCGACCACTCCGCCGAGGGTGTCACCGGCCTTGCGAGCGGCGTCGACCTCGGTGACCATTGCGGCCGACAGTTCAGCGTTGAGGGTCCGCACCGGGTCGGCGTCCAGACGATCTACGTCTGCCGCTGTCGGCAGATCCTGGGCCACAGGCGCGTCGGCGTCTAGATCGGGCACCCCCGCGCCGCCGATCGACACCGTGTGGCTGACCACGGTGATATCGCACGCCTGCTCCAAGAAGGCTGCCGCCACAGCGCCAAGGGCAACCCGCGCGGCAGTCTCTCGGGCCGATGCTCGCTCCAGGATGGGCCTGGCCTCGGTGAAGCCGTACTTCTGCATCCCCACCAAGTCG
>JBATUU010000306.1:0-2034 GCA_049671385.1 Ornithinimicrobium sp.
GGGTCTGACCGGTGTCGCCGGTGCCCTGGTTGCTTCGCGCAAGTTGAGCAACGCCTCCGCCTGATCCGCTAGCGCGGCCTCAAGACAGCGGCGGCGGCGAGCAGGTTATCCAGCACGCCCCCGCCGCTGTCTTGAGGCCGCGCTAGCGGATCAGGCGGAGGCGTTGCTCAACTTGCGCGAAGCAACCAGGGCACCGGCGACACCGGTCAGACCCATCACCCACAGCCATGCGGATGCTCCACCGTCGACCAGACCAGCCTCACCCGAGGGGACGCCGCCGGGGTCGGAGTGGAGGCCTTCAATGGTCTGCACTGCGAGGTCGAGGTTGCCGTCCTCAGCCGAACCCCACGCATACACGATGGTGTTGGCACCCTCTGCGAGGTCGAGGTCGGCTGGGCCGATCGCAACATCTTCGGTCCCGGCCAAAACGACGTCAGCGCTCACCGATCCAGCTTCGAGGTCCAGCACCTCTTCGTTGGGGTTGGTCAGGCCTTCGATCACCGGCGATCCGCCTGCGCGCACATCCACGGCCGGGGCCGCGGCGGTGTGACGCACCGTGAGGCGGGTCTGGCCTGCCTCAACGGTCGAGGTGTCGTTCACAAAAGCGTTCAGCGCCGGGTTGCCATCGGCATCCAGGTTGGCGGTCAACGTGATGTTGGCACCACCGGGGACCGCAAGGCCCTCGGCCGAGATGGCCGGGTCCTCGCTCTCGGGGTCGGCGCCATCTGCGTAGACCTCGACGTCGTAGTCGCCGGCAGGCAGGGTCAGCGGGCCGGCCAACGTGCCCGGCTCGAAGTCGGGAAGAGTCTCTTCGCCGTTGACGTAGACGTCCACGGTCAGACCCGGCACAGCGTGCAGAACGGACACCTGGGCGTCGTCCTGTGCGATGGCCGGAACGGCGGTGGCGACGAGGGCGAGGCTGGCAGCCGCACCCCAAGCAATGGAACGCATGAGCATCTCCTGTGTGGTCTGTGGGGAACCTGGTGGATCCCTTGTACCCGCTACTTCTGCGGCGATGTCCGATTTGGATGCACTCGAGACCGACATTTTTTTCTGGCGCACACCCGCACCCTCCTCAGGAGCGCCTTGCTGTCCTCACATGCAGCGCTACCCGCCGGAAACCGAGAGCTCGGCGGCGGCGATCACGGCCCGCTGTTCGGTGTTGAGTTCGCGTGACTGCAGCCAGAACTCGGGCAACGTGACACGGCGGGGTGAACCTGCGCGGCCACGTTGCCCCTCGGCATCGTCGCCGGGCCAGGATTGGTCGAGATCAAGAGTGTCGATCAAGGCATCCAGAGCCGCCAGCGAGTCGATCAGACCCAACTGGTGGCGCATTGAGCCACCGACCGCAAAGCCTTTGAAGTACCAGGAGATGTGCTTGCGGATGTCGCGACAGGCTGCCGATTCATCACCATGGAAGTCCGCGAGGTATGCCGCATGGCGGCGCAGTGTCTCGCTCACCTCACGCAGATCGGGCTCGACCCGGAGGTCGGATCCGGCGAAGGCGGCAGCCAAGTCTGTGAACAGCCACGGCCGCCCCAGACAGCCCCGTCCCACGACAACCCCATCGCAACCTGTCTGGCGCACCATCGCGAGGGCGTCCTCGGCTGACCAGATGTCACCGTTGCCGAGCACTGGAATGGTCCTCACGGCTTGCTTGAGGGCCGCGATCCGGGACCAGTCGGCCTGGCCGCTGTATGCCTGTGCGGCGGTGCGAGCATGCAGCGCAACCGCCGCGACGCCTTCGTTCTCGGCAACCTTGCCGGCATCGAGGAAGGTCGTGTGGTCCGCGTCGATTCCGACACGCATCTTCACGGTGACTGGCACTTCGGCGGGTGTAGCCTCGCGCACCGCAGCACGCACGATGGCGGCAAAGAGGTCGATCTTCCACGGCAGCGCCGCTCCGCCCCCCTTTCGGGTGACCTTCGGCACGGGGCAACCGAAGTTCAGGTCGATGTGGTCGGCTCGATCCTCACGCACCAGCATTCTGACTGCCGCCGCGACAGTGGCGGGATCGACGCCATACAACTGGAT
>JBATUU010000307.1:0-4697 GCA_049671385.1 Ornithinimicrobium sp.
GCCGTGGGCTGCCTCCGAACGCACCGAACGCCTCTCCGGTGGCGAGCGTCAGCGAGTGGCGATCGCCCGGTTGTTAGTGCAGCGCCCGGAGTTGGTGTTGGCCGATGAGCCGGTGTCCAGCCTCGACCCTGGCCGGGCTGCCGAGATCCTGGGATTGCTGAACATCGCGGCCGAGGGCTCAGCCATGGTGGTCAGCCTGCACCAGCCGGAGTTGGCCCGCACGCATTGCACGCGCGCCATCGGGCTCACCGGGGGGCAGATGGTCTTCGACCTGCCGGTCGATGAGTTGGACGATGATCGGCTCGCGTCGTTGTATGCGCTGAACTGATCGACTCGCCATGACTCAGCAACTCGACCGGCCCACCGATGTGGCCGATCCGCATACCGACCCAGGCGGCCCTGACCGGGTGAGCGTAGGCACCGTGCGGGTGCGCCGCTTGGTCACGGTGTTGCTCATCGTGGTGCCGTTGGCATGGGCGGCGTGGCGGGCCGTCACTAGCGGCACCGGCCTGGTCAACTGGAACGGCGTGCGGCTTCTCGATGACCTACTGGCGACCGCGCTCTCCCCCGCGTTGGGGGCGGACTTCTTGCGGATCGTGCTCGACGGCACGATCATCACGATTGCTTTTGCGGCGCTGGGCACTCTCGGCGCACTCATCATCGGCGCCTTTGGCGGATTGATTCTCAGCGACGTTGCCTGGTCGCACCGGCCACCTGCGTGGCTGCGTCTCATCCGGGTGGCGCTGCGCGGCATACTCGTCGCCGCGCGCTCGATCCACGAGCTGGTGTGGGCCTTGTTGCTGGTCAGCGTGCTGGGTTTGGATCCGTTGGTGGGGGTGCTCGCGATCGCGATTCCGTTCGGCGCGCAGACGGCCAAGGTGTTCGGCGAGACCCTGGACAATGTGCCGGCCGCTCCCCTGCACGCGCTGCGTAACTCGGGCGCGCGGCCATTGTCAGCGATGGCATACGCCCTGTTTCCTGGCGCGGCGCCGCTGTTGTTGTCGTACTCCTTCTACCGGTTCGAGTGCGCCATCCGCTCGGCCGTGTTGCTCGGGGTGGTGGGGTTGGGCGGGATCGGGCAGGAACTGGTCGTCAGTTTGCAGTCTCGCAACTGGGACGAGGTATGGACACTGGTCGCGGCCGTCGTGATCATCTCGGCTGTGGTCGACCTGTGGAGCACCAGGCTCCGAGCCGAGATGGCGGTGGTCAGCTGCGCCGATTGGTCGCCCGGCGAAACCGGTATGACGCAGACGCGCACCAGCAACCGCTCGCCGTGGATGAAGTGGTCGGCCATCGTCGGTGTCGGTGTTGTGGCTGTGTCCTGGTGGGCCTCCGATGTCTCCCTGTCGGGGCTGATGTCAGAGCGCACCCGAACGCTGACCTTTCGGTTGCTCGATGACCTGTGGCCGCCGCAGATGCCGTTGGGCGGGTGGACAGTCCTGGTCGGCTCGGTGGCCGACACGGTCGCGATGGCCGTCCTCGCGATGGCCGTCGCCGTGTTCATCACCATCGTCCTAGGCCCATCGGCGACGAAGGCGCGCGCCGTGCGTGGTCAAAGTCTGTCGATGCCCCGGCGGGTCATGGGCGCGGCAGGTTGGGTGGCCGCGCGCTTTGTCTTGTTGGTGTTGCGTTCCGTGCCGCCGACCGTGTGGGCGATCGTGGCCCTGCTGGCGTTGTTCCCCGGCATCCTGCCTGGCGCCTTGGCCCTGGGGCTGTACACCGGCGGAATCCTGGGCCGGCTCGTGGCGGAGGCGTGGGAGAGCATCGACACTCGGGCGCGTGATGCCTTGCGACATCAGGGAGTGCGTGGGTCGGTAGCCGCGGTGGCCGCAATCGTGCCGCCGTCAGGGCATCACCTGCTGACCTATACGTTGTATCGCTTTGAGATCTGCGTGCGGGACACGGCCGTGGTCGGTGTGGTGGGGGCTGCTGGTCTTGGGCGGCTGCTGGCGGAAAACTTGGCGGTCTTCCGTTTTCCGGTGGTGACGACTGTGCTCCTCGCCTCGTTCGCCGTCAGCGTGGCGGCCGAATTGTTCGGCCGTTGGCTGCGTCGAGCAACCAAGGCGTAGGGCGCTTAGCCTGCGGTTGGCACACGTCGGTCTGCACGGCGCTTGCGCAGGAAGGCGCCGAGCAAGATCGCACTCCCCACCACCGTGATGCCCACGTCGATCGGCCCCATGATGTTGCCGTAGTGAGCCGGGTCCCAGTAGCTCACCGGGCTGGCGAAGCGGTAGGTCCAGCTCAATGGGAAGAACACCAGCGGACCATCATCGTGATGCACTGGAATGTCCATCGCGACGTGTACGAGACATCCAGCAGCAAAAGCCCTCAGCCACGGAATCCGCGCCAGGAACGCGTGCCCGGACAGTAGCAAGAGGGCACCAGCCACGACCGGTGAGTGCAAGGCGTTCTGGCCGATGATCCACAGCGGCGAGGTATAGAACAAGCCATCGAAGGCCAACCGAAAGGTCTCATCGATGCTGAGCCCCCGAGCGAGCGGGTAGTAGGCAGCCGCCCCGGCGGTCAGAAGGTAGAGCGGAATGTCGCGCGCGGCACCGCCGATCACGAAGGCCCGTCGGGCAGCCGGGTTAGACAACAGTCCGCTGCGTAGCCGCGTGCTCAACCGGGGCAGCATTGCGTTGATGACGATGTGCGTCGGAGTGATCATCTGGCGTCGAGAATACTGGCGCGTCATCGGGCTGACGGAATATCGTGCATTACACCGATGACGAGCGCTTGTTGAACAAGCACATCACCGCAGCATCGATGACCGCGAGGTGGACCCATGACATCGCCGGAATCTCCGGCTGAAGGAGCACCAACAGCGAGGTGGGCTTGGATCTGGCTGGCCACGGTGCCGGTCTTCATCGTGATCGGGTTGCTCGCAGGCTACTTCGTCCAAGGAATCCTCGACGATGACGCGACCAAGGCTTCCTTGGTGACCGACATCGTCGTCGCGGCTGTGATGTTGCCGCTGTGGCTCACGCCGTGCCTGTTCGCTCTCGACGCAGGCCGCTCAGGCGGGCCCAACCGAAGTCCGTCGAACCGGGTCGCTGCTGTGGTGGCCTCTGCCCTCGCCGTCCTCGCATGCGTGTTGATCATGGGTCAGATTCTCTACAACCTGGTCACCGGGCTGTACGGCTAGCAGGACCATGACCTCCGGTGTGAACCTGCTAGGCATGATTTAGTCCCCAGCCACGCCCAGCAACTTCATCGTCGTGCGCGCCCGGAGAGATTCGAACTCCCAACCTTCTGATCCGTAGTCAGATGCTCTATCCGTTGAGCTACGGGCGCCGTTCGTCGCACAAGGCAACAGCAGCGAACGATACCGGATGCGGGAGGACCCGCGAAAATCAACCATCGCTCGCGTCCCAGTCGACGGGTCCTATGCCCGAAAGCAACCCCGCGGGCGGCAGACCGCGCTAGGGTCCGACCAGTGTGATCCATCAGCGCAACGGCATACCGAAAGGCCCGCTATGACCCCCGAAGGCCCCGGCGACAGCCCTGAGGTCAACCCGCCCACCACCCAGTCGGCGGTTTCGCCGCTCCCACCCGGAAGTGACGCTGAGGAGGTCGTTGACGAAATCGACGATCGAATCGCCGAGAAGTGGCAGGAGATGGACGACAACGACGACTCGGGGATGAAAAAGGGATCGGACCCTGACGAGGACGAAGCTGACTCAGGCGAGGAGTCCGATGATGACGTGGCCGACGAGGTTGTCGACGCAGCGGACAACCCCGGCGAAGAGCCGAGCTAGCAGGCACATTCGCTCGCGGCACAAGCAGACCCCCGCTCGGCACTCCGAAACGGGGGTCTGCTTGCTCTTGGCGGAGGCGGAGGGATTTGAACCCTCGATGGGGTTTAAGCCCCAAACCCGCTTAGCAGGCGGGCGCCATAAACCAGGCTAGGCGACGCCTCCATGACTTCCGAGCACACACATTGCCCTCGACCAGCCGGCGTTCAGGCTACCCGCGCAGGGTAGCGTTCACCAAACAACCTGAACGTGCAGTAGACGAGTCACCACGGGCACGCGAGGTAGCGTGCTCAAAGCAACGTAAACGCGGCGTGAACTCAGCACGCCAGTCGTTCGTTGGAACCTCGCGAAGGCCTCCAACGCAGGGTTCGGTTCTTAGCGGAAAGTAGACATGTCGCATCGGTCACCGGGAGCAGAGGGCGGATCGCCGCAAAGCAATTCTGCCGACCCTTCGAGCGAAACCCACGCAACCACGGGGGGCAGCGCTCGGTCGATGCGTCGCACTTACGTCCTCACAGCTCTCGGCACGATCGTGCCCGGCGCCGGACTGGCGATGACTCGTCGACGCGGCTGGGGTTTCGCGCTCCTCCTGGCTGCAGCACTCTGCATACTCGGCGTCTTCATCTTCGTGGCGTCGCGCGGCGCAGAGGCATCCGCGCTCGATTTGGGTTCACGGCCCGACCTGCTGCGGCGCATCGGCATCGCGCTCTCTGTCGCAGTCCTGGTGTGGATGGCGTCGGTGGCATTCACTGCGATGACAGCCCGCCCGGCCCTGCTGAGCTCCGGACAGCGGTTCGGGCTCGTCACGTTCACTGGCCTGATGTGTGTGTTGCTTGCTGCTCCGACGGCCCTGGGATGGCGCTACGTCAACGCCCACACTGATGCGGTTGAGCGCATCTTCGTCGGCCGCCAGGATGCCTCCGGGAGTGGCCAAGCTACCCC
>JBATUU010000308.1:0-11869 GCA_049671385.1 Ornithinimicrobium sp.
CCCTGAGTTGGCGATGGCCCATGGTGCGTCGGATAGCGTGTCATGGTGCGCCAGATGGCCACACCGAAACTCTGGAGGCCCCGTGTCCGAAGACCAGACACCCGTTGTGATCTATTGGCGTCCCGGCTGCGGCTATTGCGCTCGCCTGCGCACGACCCTGGGCGCGGACGCAGAAAAGGCCACCTGGCTGAACATCTGGGACGACCAAGGGGCCGCTGCGTTCGTGCGCGAGGCCAACAACGGCAACGAGACGGTCCCCACCGTCGTATTGGACGGCATACCGGTCACCAACCCAGATCCTGAACTGGTGAAGGCAAGGCTCACTGCCTGATGCAGCGGTGGCTATGGCTGTTCGTGCTTACCTTCACGACATGGTCGGCCGTCACCTTCGCGCGAGATGGCTCGTGGTTTGTCGCAATGATGATGCTGGGTGTGGGTTGGGGCTTGGCGTGGTGGGTCAGCCCGTGGAAAGGGGGCCGCAGTGTGCGTCACCGCGACGTACTTGCCATGCCCCAGAGCGAACGGCAGGTCGTCATCTATTGGCGCCCGGGGTGCCAATTCTGCGCGAGGCTGAAGTCCGCGCTCGGCCCTGCGGGCGCCAGAGCCGTGTGGGTGAACATTTGGCAGGACCGCGACGCGGCGGCCTACGTGCGCAGCGTGAATGAGGGCAACGAGACGGTGCCCACGGTGATCATCGACGACGACGTGCACACGAACCCGAAGCCGGATCTCGTGGCCTCTCGACTAGGCAGCTGAGCACCCGGCACGCGAGGCTCTGGAGCATCCTCCTCGGCTCGGAGCGGCCCGTAGGATGGTGCCTATGCCTGCACTGTCCCGCGACGATGTCGCGCACGTGGCCATGCTTGCCCGGATTGAGTTGTCCGGTGAGGAGCTCGACCGATTCGCCGGCCAACTCGAGCAGATTGTCGGCTGGGTCGGCCAGGTCAACGAAGTGGCCGCTGACGATGTCCCGCCGATGTCGCATCCGCTGCCCCTGGCCAACGTCACCCGCTCAGATGTCCCGCGCCCGTCCCTGACAGCCGGGCAGGCGCTCGCCGGCGCTCCACAGGCAGACCAGCAGCGCTTCAGCGTCCCGCGCATCCTGGACGAGGAGTGAGCGAGGAGATGAGCGAGGACATTGACCGGGGTGGGCAGGCCGGCAACGGCATCAGCAGCGGTGACCCGTGCATGTTGAGTGCCGCCGAAATGGCTAACGCCCTCCTTGCCGGCGACTTCACGTCTGAGGAGTTGACGCAGGCTCACTTGCGGCGGATCGCAGCCATTGACCCGATCATCCATGCATACCTGTATGTCGATGAGCAGGGCGCGCTCGCCACGGCGCGCGAGGTGGACGCAGACCGCGCCTTGGGTAAAGCCCTCCATCCGATGGCGGGCGTGCCCGTTGCGATCAAAGACATCGCCTCGACAATGGGTATGCCGACCACCGCAGGCTCACGGATGCTTGCCGACTGGGTACCACCGTATGACGCCACGATCGTGGCAAAACTGCGCGAGGCAAGGATGCCCATCTTGGGTAAGACCAACATGGATGAGTTTGCGATGGGCTCCTCCACCGAGCACTCGGCTTTCGGCGTGACCCGCAACCCATGGGACACCGGCCGCATCCCCGGTGGCTCCGGTGGCGGAAGTGCTGCCGCTGTGGCGGCATACCTCGCGCCGTGGGCGATTGGCTCGGACACCGGCGGCTCCATCCGCCAACCCGCTTCCGTCACCGGAACGGTAGGGGCCAAGCCGACCTATGGTGCGGTCTCGCGCTACGGAATCATCGCGCTCGCGTCCTCGCTTGACCAGATCGGGCCATGCACGCGCACTGTCGCCGATGCAGCGTTGCTGCAGGCCGTCATCGGCGGCCATGACGAGATGGACTCGACCTCGCTCCCCGGGCCGGCGGCGCCGGTCGCACAAGCGGCCGAAACCCGTGACCTCAGCGGTATGCGGGTGGGCGTCGTCGAGGAAATATCCGGCGAGGGGTTCCAGCCAGGTGTGCAGGAGCGTTTCGACGATGCTGTCGCACAGCTGACGTCGCTCGGCGCCGAGGTTGTCAGAGTCTCCTGCCCGCACTTCGTCTATGCCATGGCCGCCTACTATTTGATTCTGCCCAGCGAGGCATCCTCAAACCTCGCTCGCTATGACGCCATGCGATACGGCCTGCGCGTCGGCCCCGACGACGTGGCAGCGCCAAGCGCCGAGCAGGTCATGGCATCGAGTCGCGACGCCGGCTTCGGCGATGAGGTCAAGCGCCGCATTATCTTGGGCACCTATGCCCTCTCCAGCGGCTACTACGACGCCTACTACGCCCAAGCTCAGAAGGTACGCACGCTGATTGCCCGTGACTTCGCGGCGGCTTTCGAGCAGGTGGATGTGCTGGTCAGCCCGACCACGCCGACGACGGCCTTCGAGTTCGGGCAGAACGACGATAACCCGCTGTCCATGTATCTCAACGACATCGCGACCATTCCAGCCAACCTGGCCGGTGTGCCAGGACTCTCCCTACCCTGCGGCCTCGCTGCCGAAGATGGGTTGCCGGTGGGTCTGCAGATCCTCGCGCCAGCGACTCAAGACGATCGGATGTATGCCGTCGGTGCCGCGCTGGAAGCGGCGCTGGAGGCGGCGTGGGGCGGACCGTTGCTGGCGAAGGCGCCCGCCGTTGTGCCCGCCAACGCACGTGAGGAGGCCCGCGCATGAGTGCAGCGGCAGTCGTGGACTTCGACGAGGTGCTCACCCGGTACGACCCGGTGATCGGCCTGGAGGTGCATGTCGAGCTCGGCACCGCCACCAAGATGTTCTGTGGATGTGCAACGGGCTTCGGTGCTGAGCCGAACACCCAAACGTGTCCGGTGTGCTTAGGCCTACCTGGGGCTCTGCCCGTGGTCAACTCCGTCGCGGTGGAGTTCGCTATCCGGATCGGGCTGGCGCTGAACGCTCAGATCGCCTCCTGGTGCCGGTTCGCTCGGAAGAACTACTTCTATCCGGACATGCCCAAGAATTTTCAGACCAGCCAATATGACGAGCCGATTGCCTTTGAGGGGTTCCTGGATGTCGACCTGGCTGATGGTTCGGTCTATCGGGTGGAGATCGAACGGGCTCATATGGAGGAGGACACCGGCAAGTCGTTGCACGTAGGCGGGGCGACGGGCCGGATTCACGGCGCGGATCACTCGCTGGTCGACTACAACCGCGCTGGGATTCCGCTGATCGAGATCGTCACCAAACCGTTGACCGGAGCAGGCGAGCACGCTCCGGAAGTAGCCAAGGCATACGTCGCCGCTCTGCGTGACCTGCTGCGCGCACTGGACGTCTCGGACGTCAAAATGGAGCAGGGCTCGTTGCGCTGTGATGCGAACGTGTCGTTGCGGCCCAAGGCGGGCCAGAACGCGACCAGTGACGAGCAACAGCAGGTGCCGCTCGGCATCCGCACCGAGACCAAGAATGTGAACTCGCTGCGCTCGGTCGAACGCGCGGTGCGCTATGAGATGTCGCGGCATGCTGCGGTGCTCGACGCAGGAGAGTCGATTACTCAGGAGACCCGGCACTGGCATGAGGACACCGGCGTCACGACAGCGGGTCGGCCCAAGTCCGACGCTGACGACTACCGGTACTTCCCCGAGCCGGACCTGGTGCCGGTGGCGCCCACCGCTGAAGACGTGGAGCGATTGCGGGCGACGTTGCCCGAGCCGCCGGCGCAGCGGCGCAAGCGGCTGCAAGCCGACTGGGGCTACAGCGACCTGGAGATGCGCGATGTCGTGAACGCCGAAGCCTTGGAGGTCATCGAGGCGACGGTTGCCGCTGGTGCTAGCCCTGCCGCTGCGCGCAAGTGGTGGACCGGCGAACTGGCTCGCCGTGCCAACACACAAGACGTGGCGGTGACTGAGTTGGGCGTGCGTCCGCTAGACATCGCCGAGCTGGACGCGATGGTGCGCGCGGGGAGACTGAACGACTCGATGGCTCGGCAGGTGATGGAAGGCGTGCTGGCCGGCGAGGGGGCACCGACACAGGTCGCCGACGCCAAGGGGCTGGAACTGGTGCAGGATGACGGCGCGCTGGAGGCAGCAGTCGACGAGGTCATTGCTGCCAATCCGGACATCGCGGACAAGGTGCGGGCGGGCAAGTTGAACGCCGCTGGGGCTCTCATCGGTCAGGTCATGAAGGCTATGCGTGGTCAGGCTGATGCCGCCAAGGCCCGGGAGATCATCCTGGAACGGTTGACCTGAGGAGTATGGAACAACAGTCACCCGATGCTCAGCAAACATCGGAGCGTGCCCCGCGTCCCTTGACCTCGTTGCCGCTGGATCTAGCGCGTGGGTTCTTGATCGGATCGGCTGAGTTGGTGCCAGGTGTCTCCGGCGGCACTGTCGCGCTGGTGACCGGCGTCTACGAGGACTTGATCGCGTCCGCATCGCACGTCGTGAGTGCAGTCAAGGCAGCGGTCATCGGTCCAGATCGCACGCAGCGTGCCCTCACTGAGCTGCGGCGCACGCAGTGGCGACTGATCGTGCCGGTGCTGCTGGGGATGGTGCTGGCGCTGGTGACGATCGCGGGAGTGATGAGCTCCTTTGTCACCGATCATCCTGAGCACGCTCGTGGTCTGTTCTTCGGGATGGTCGCCGTCAGCATTCTGGTCCCGCTGCGCATGACGCCGGCTGCCCACCGGAGCAAGATATTCGACATCGCGCTGGTTGTGATCGCCGCCGTGACGGCCTTCGTGCTGGTCGGTCTCGCGGCAGGGGGAGCGGTCTCCGATCCGCCGTTGCTTGTCGTGTTCTTCGCCGCATCGGTCGCGATCTGCGCCCTGGTGGTTCCCGGAGTCTCCGGGTCCTTTCTGCTGCTGGCCGTCGGTCTCTACACCGTCACCCTCGACGCTGTCTCGCAGCGAGATCTTGTCTACATCGCGGTCTTCGGCGCCGGTGCCGCGCTCGGTCTGGCATCGTTCGTTCAACTGCTCAACTATCTGCTGAGCGCACACCGCCGGACCACGTTGCTGGTGATGGCCGGTCTCATGATCGGTTCACTTCGAGCCCTGTGGCCATGGCAAGAGGTCGAATCAGGGGCCAGCGACTCTGCTCCGGGCGCTTTGGTTGCGCCATTCGCCCCGATCGGTGGACCAGTGGCTCTGATGGCACTGGGGGCAATCGTGGTGGGCGTGTTGATCTTCATCCAGGCTCGGGCTGACCGCGCGTCGGACTAACCGCCGCTACGTGGTCGGGTATCGGGGAGACGCAGCCGGGATCAGTGATCGCATCGCCGTAGGCCAGCGACAGCGGGATATGACCGGCCCAGATAGCTTCATTCGCGTCTGCGGGATCGTCCACGGGGCCACCGGCCCGCGTCTTCAGCGAGGCCTCATGCAGCGGTATGCCGAGCACCGCCGTCGCTGCCAACTCCTTGCGTGTTGGGGCTCGCACCAGCCCTGAACGCCCGGGCAACATCTGGTCGACGATGAGGTCCAAAGCGTGCCCGCGCTCATCAGCGTCGGTGACCCGGCGAGCCGCTCCGATCACGACAACGCAGCGATAGTTCATCGAGTGGTGAAAACCAGATCGTGCTGCCACCAGACCATCGAGCAGGGTAATCGTGGCGCACATCGTCTGCTTAGTGCCCGGTCGGAGCATCGCGGCCGCCACCGATCCGTGCAGATACAACGTGCCGTCGCGGTCTGGCCCGACAGGGTCCACCGCGTAGGCCATCGGCAACACGACCGGATGCGTTCCGCCGGAGAAGCCAACGTGAGCGACTAGCCCGAGCCGCAGGACCTCAAGCATCGCGTCACGCTCGGCAACGGCATGAGCCGCCCCTCGATGGATCACCGTGCGCGACGTGGGACTCAGCGGTTCCGAAGAGGTGATGACGTTCATGGCACTATCGTGATCCGAAAGTGGCTTGAAGTCATGGGCCAGTTCGGACCTTTTTAAGGGGGCCAATCGTGGCGTCATCCGTCGGTCTTGCGCTCACCATCCACCGGCACGACCCCACCCCGCTGCCTACTCAAATAGCGTTTCAAGTCCGCTCGCTGATCACGCGCGGAGCGCTCGATCGGGGCGAGAAGGTGCCGGCTACCCGGGCCTTGGCGGCCGAGCTGTCGGTTTCTCGCGGGGTGACTGAAGCGGCATACGAGCAACTCATCGCCGAGGGATGGCTGGTGGGGCGCCGGGGCTCGGGCACGTTCGTCACGGCTACCGGAGATCACGTGAGCGTGCAACGGCGGCCACGATCGCCGAGGCGAGCAGCTGCGGCGCCGACCGTCTCACTGGACACCGGCACCCCCTGGATCGACCCGCAGCACGCTGCTCTGTGGCGCCGGGCGTGGCGCGAGATGTCAGCCCAGACGCCGCCCACTGCGTATCCCCCCTCACGTGGCCTGCTCGCGTTGCGGGAACTCGTGCGCGATGACCTCGTCGCCCGACGCGGAATCGCCTGCGACACCGAACACGTCATGATCTCGACGGGAACGACGGATGGGCTGCGGCAAGTGCTGGCTGCGCTGCCTCCGGGTTCGGTGGCGGTAGAGGATCCGGGGTATCGAGCGGCCGTCGCCACCATCCGGGCAAGCGGCCGGGCGGTGCACGACGTTCCGGTGGATAGCGAGGGGGCTAACCTGGCGGCGACGCGTATACCCGATGATCTGCGAGCCCTGTATGTCACTCCGGCGCACCAACACCCGACCGGAGTCACAATGAGTGCCAGTCGCCGGATGGAGTTGCTGCGGCTCAGCCAAGCACGGGGAATCCTGCTGATCGAGGACGACTACGACTCACAGTTCCGGTATGACGTGGCGCCGCTGCCTGCCTTGGCCAGTCTGGATCGCGATGCGGTCGTCCACCTCGGGACCACGTCGAAGTCCGTGATGCCGGGACTGCGACTCGGCTGGATAGCAGCCAACGCCTCACTGATGGCAGGGGTCGCTCAGCATCGCCAGGCGACGCACGACCTCACGCCGTGGCCCGTGCAACGGGCTTACCTGGCGATGATGCGCGACGGGTACGCGGACCAGTTGGTGCGTGCTGCCCGGCGCATCTACGCCGCTCGGGAGCGATGGATCACTAAGGCTCTCGAGCCGTATGGGCAGATAGCCCGACCGGTTGCCGGTATGTATCTGACGTTGCGGATGGATCACGAGCGAGCATCCAGGGCGCATCGTCGGTGCGCCCAGCGCGGAGTCCATGTGCCGTTGCTGGCTGACTATGGCCGCACGCATCGCCTGAACGGACTGGTCGTCGGTTTTGGTGGGACCCCGGAGCGGGCGTTGCGCGAGGCGGTCGCCACCCTGGTTGCCGCGCTGAGCGAGCCTAAGGCAAGAGGGTGAGCAACATGTCGTCGCCGTCCTGCGGCGTGCCTCGAGCAGTGTTGTTGGTCAACACATAGAGCGCGTCGTCAGCCCCGAAAGCCACACTTCTCAGCCGTCCATACACGCCGTCGTACAACCGCTGTGGATCTGAGACCTCGCCGGCACCATCAACCGGCGCGCGGTACAACGACTCTCCGCGCAGGGCGGCAACCCACAGGTCCCCGTCTGGACCGACGGCCAACCCTGAGGGCGATGCGTCCGAGGTTGCCCAGGTCAACACTGGGTCGATGAAATCAGGTTGCTCGCTCGCGCAGGGGCCCTCACACTCCGGCCATCCGTAGTTGTTGCCTGGCTCGATCAGATTGACCTCATCCAGGTCGTTCTGGCCGAACTCGCTCGCCCACATGCGACCCTCATTGTCCCAGTCCAGCCCCTGCACGTTGCGGTGACCCAGCGACCACACTGGCGATTCTTCGTCGGGGTTGCCCGGGGCCGGCTCACCATCGGTGGTGATCCGTAGGATCTTGCCGGCCAGGGACTGCGGATCCTGCGCGCTCGCCCCATTTGAGGCGTCCCCGGTGGTGACATAGAGGTAGTCATCGGGACCGAAGGCCATCCGTCCACCGTTGTGGTTGCCAGCTTTCGGTATGCCGTCCAGCACCTGACGCACCGGCGGCTCCTCATCCGGCTGCGTGCCAGCGGTGTCGACATCAATGACTCGGTTGTCGGTGCCGGTGGTGATGTATGCGTAGAACTGGGTGCCCGCACCACCAGCTGGCACGACGATGCCCAGCAAGCCTCCCTCGCCACCGGGCTCGACGCCGGGCACGGTTGTCAACAACTCCCGTTCACCGTCTGTGGAGACGCGCCATACCGTTGCGCTATCGCGCTCACCGATGATCGCGTCACCGTTGTCCAGCACAGCCAACCCCCATGGCACCTGCAGATCCTCGGCAAGCACCTGCATCTCCTCGGCGTCGGCACTCGACTCCTGGCTTGCCGCCTCCTGGTCCGCTGGGTCCTCCTGCGCACCACCGCACCCGGCGCACACCATCAGTCCAGCCAATACGGCGGGTAGCGCTTTCATTGCATGGCCTCCGGGGCGAGATCTTGTAGGGCACTGAGGGCCGACGCTAGCAAGGGCCCGTTGCCGGTTCCCGCTTGGATGGCCGTGCGAACGTGGCGAGCCGGGCTCGGCGAGCCCTCTAGCGGAACACGGACGATCGCGTACCGAGCCGGAAGCCGTGTGGAACGCGGGATGAGACACACACCGAGCCCGGCATCGACCAGCGCGGCACCGGTCTCCCATTCAGATATCTGGTGCACCGGGGAGGGGTTGAAGCCCGCGGCGAGGCAGGAGGTGAGCACCAACTGATAGTTGGGCCGGCCGGGGTGGTCCATGATCCATGACTCGTCTGCGGTCGCCGCGAGCGGCACCGAGTCCAGCGCAGCGAAGCGGTGGTTGACCGGCACCAGCAGGTCCAGCGGATCGGCAGCCAGGGAGCGCTGCTCGAACCGGCGGTCATCCAGGCGTGGGGAGGCATCGGTGGTGACGACGAGGGCGAGGTCCGCCGCGTCAGCGAGCAATAGCTCGAAACACCGCGCCGGATCAGACTCGACGATCGTCACCTCGGTCGCGGGATGCAACTGCCGGACGTGTTTCGCCGGTTGCGGAAGCAGCGCCGCGGCGCCGGAGGAGAAGCCACACAACCGCAACGTCTCGGGGGTTCGGTTGTCGTCGCGCAGCAGCGCTGCATGCATCCGGGACCAGCGCGCGTCCAGCTCATCGGCGTTGTTCACCAGCAACCGGCCGGTCGAGGTCAGGCGCACGGCTCCGTCGCGAGCTCGGTGCGCTGCCCGCTTCTGGGCTGAACCTTGCGGTGACCTCGATCTGTGAGACTGACAGCCCCGGTGAGGTATGGACCGGTCCCCGGGGCAGGTTGAGCGCCGGTCTGTTGGGGGCACTGGTGCCGGACGTCGCTGAGCGCGAGGTCTTCATGTGCGGTCCCGCACCGTATATGGACGCTGCTACCGCCATGTTGGCTGAGCTGGGCGTACCCCTTCAACAGGTGCACGGGAGAGCTTCACGACTGAGCCAGTCGCGGCCCCTCTGACGGCTGTGCCCGATGTGTCGGAGGCGCTGGCGACGCCAGCCAACACCGCAGACGTGACTGCCGCATCGCCTGCGATGGCAACGGTGTCCTTTGTCCGGACCGGACGCGAGGTGCAGGTGCAGCCGGGGACCAGCGTGCTGGACGCGGCCACAGCGGCGGGAGTCTCGATCCGGTCAGCCTGCGGGCAGGGCTTGTGTGGGACCTGCAAGAGCGACCTGCTCGCAGGAGAAGTGGACATGCAGCATTCCGGAGGGATACGGCCACGCGAGATTGCAGCAGGCAAGTTCCTGCCCTGCTGCTCCTACCCACAAGGCAACCTCGTGGATGACGCCTGAGCGATACGATCACTTCCGTCACCGCCTTCTCGCCGGTGGCCAGGCTGGTCTTTCCGGCGAAGTGGAGATCGACATCGTATGGAGGCCAGTGCCCGATGAACCTGAAGCGGCTCAACCTCCCGCGGATCACGCTGGTGCTAGCCTTTCTCGTCGTCTGGTTGATCACGACCCTGCTGATCCTGGAGTTCCCGTCTGACGACGGCGACTTCTTGATCATGTTCTTCGGGATCCCGATTGTCTGCACCGCGGGTGCAATGATCGCCGACATACGCCTGCCGCAGCGCTTCGCGATACCGGTGGTGATCACCTTCGGCCTCGGCCTGCTGAGTTGGTCGCTGTGGTTGGGTCTCGGGCAAGGCGGCGTGTTCATTTTTCCGGCATTGCTGGTCTTCCTCGGTGCGGCTCTGATGGTTCGCCGCCGCAACCAACAGATCGCACATGATGAGGCAGCCCGCCTGCGACGTCAGAACGACCCACCCTCAGATTGAGGGTTATCCACGCGGAGGGATGAATGGTGACTTCTCTAACACTCGTGCTGATGCGGCACGCCAAGGCCGAGCAGCAGGGACCGCCGACGCAGGGAGACCATGGCCGTCCCCTTGCACCCAGAGGTTTCTCGGACGCAGCAGTGGCCGGGGTAAGACTTCGCGAATGGGGTCCGATGCCCGATCTGGTGCTGTGCTCGACCTCGGTGCGCACAGCGCAGACCTGGGATGCCCTCACCCATGGAGCCGACGAGGGCGACCGCGTGTCCGGAGCGGGCTCCTCCCGCCCGATGGCGGAGGTCGAGGTATGGCATGACCGGCGGATATACAACGCCTCGCCTCGCGCGTTGCTCGAGGTCCTAGCCGACGTGCCCGATGACGTCGGGGTGGTGGCGATGGTTGGGCACGCACCCGGCATACCGGCGCTGGTGTCGACCCTTCTCGGCGACCATGACCACATGTCGCCGGCCACCGAGAACCTGTTGCTGAGCTTTGCCACGATGACGACCGCCGTGCTGCATAGCGACCAGCGCGCCGATGTGCCTGAGCCAGCCTCGATGAGCTTGGTTCGCGCGTATGGGTCGCGTGGCTGAAAAGGACTGGTCGGTTGCCGTCGGGGCAAGCGATAGCGTGACGTGCAGCAACGTGACTCATGTGAACCTCTCGATGCAAGGAGCCAGCCGTGGTGTCTTCCTCCCACTTCGTGATCGAGCCGCGCTCTGACGGCGCCACGGATGAGCAAATCTCAGAAGTGCTCGCCAATCCCAAATTCGGTGCGGTCTTCACTGACCACATGGCACGGATCGACTGGGACCAAGAGTCCGGCTGGCACGGTGGCACGGTCGGCGCATACGGACCGCTGCAGTTGGACCCGGCGACCTCGGTGCTGCACTACGGGCAAGAGATCTTTGAGGGTATGAAGGCATATCGGCATGCCGATGACTCCATCTGGACCTTCCGGCCAGACCGCAATGCGGCCCGATTCGCAGGCAGTGCGCGGCGCGTGGCGCTACCCGGGGTGCCTGAGGAGATCTTCCTCGACGCACTTGCGGCGTTGGTGGGCCAGGACCGCCAGTGGGTCCCGCCATCGACAAACGGGGAGGCCAGCCTGTACCTGCGACCGTTCATGTTGGCGACTGAAATCGGACTCGGGGTGCGCCCGAGCAACAAGGCTGCCTTCATTGTGATCGCTTCGCCGGCGGGCGCTTACTTCGCCAGCGGTGTGAAGCCGGTCAGCATCTGGCTTTCACAGGACTATTCGCGAGCTGCGCCCGGAGGGACGGGCGCGGCCAAGTGCGGTGGCAACTATGCGGCTTCGCTGGCGCCGATGGCTGAGGGGTTGGAGCACGGGTGTGACCAGGTGGCCTTTCTGGATGCTGTGGAGAACCGATGGGTCGAAGAGTTGGGTGGGATGAATCTGTTCTTTGTCTTCGCTGACGGCCATATCGTCACTCCGGAGTTGACCGGCACGATCTTGGAAGGTGTCACGCGCTCCTCGCTCATCGACGTGGCACGCGATCACGGACACGAGGTCATCGAGCGCAAGTACTCCATCGAGGAATGGCGCGACGATGCAACCTCAGGGGACCTGGTGGAGGTCTTTGCGTGCGGCACCGCGGCAGTGATCACTCC
>JBATUU010000309.1:0-2663 GCA_049671385.1 Ornithinimicrobium sp.
GCGACCCCCTCGACGCAAGAACTCACGCATCGCCCTTTCGGGCGAGTAGCCAGCCATCACATCCTCGCCAATGGCATCCAGCGCCTCCGCGAGGTCGACGGGCGGCGCGAGTGGATCTGGCCCTCCGGCGTACCGGCTGTATCGGAAGTCGCGGCTTCGTCGGGGGTCACTGCGATCAGCTGCCATCGCACTCATCCATAGAGGGTCTCGCCGGTATCGGCTGTTTCCTTGGAGATCTTGCGAGCGAGGTAGAGACCTTCGAGAGCTAGCTCGATGGCGCCGGCCCGCTGACCGTCCCCGGTTGCGCCGAGCCGGTCCATCACCTGGTCGTAGACGTCCGACTCACCGAGCACCGGGAGGCCAGCCAGAACATCGGCAGCGCAGACTCGCTCGCCCGTGGTGACGACGATGCCGCTTTCGAGCGCCTCGACCAGCAGTCCCAGGTCGATGCCAGAGAGCCGATGACGCACGGTGTCGGCGGTCGCCCGGCGCAGCAGGTGATCCAGGATGTCGCGTTCACGACCCTCCTCACCGGATTCGAACTCCACTTTGCCGCCCAGGACGTCGACGGCGGCCACGAGGTCCACCACGCGGGCCACTGCCTCGCCTTCATGTTGGGTGGTGGCTCGGTGCAATGCCGAAGCGGCGACCGTCTCCGCGCCGGCAATGGAGAACCGTGCCGATACTCCGGAGCGCTGATCCACAGCCCCGGACTCACGCAGCGAGCGGGTGAAGCGGGCGATGATCTCGATGAGGTGTTCCGGGACATGCGCGCTGAGGTCGGCCTCCTGCTCGATGACCGCGATCTCATCGTCCAAAGCCTGTGGGTAATGCGTGCGGATCTCGGCGCCAAACCGGTCTTTGAGTGGCGTGATAATGCGGCCGCGGTTGGTGTAGTCCTCGGGGTTGGCGCTGGCGACGACCAGAACGTCCAGATCGAGCCGCACGATGTAGCCGCGGATTTGCACGTCGCGCTCTTCCATCACGTTGAGCATCGCGACTTGGATCCGCTCGGCCAGGTCGGGAAGTTCGTTGATGGCCACAATGCCCCGGTGCGAGCGCGGGATCAGGCCGAAGTGGATGGTCTCCGGGTCGCCGAGGGACCGACCTTCGGTGACTTTCATCGGGTCGACATCGCCAATCAGGTCCGCCACTGAGGTGTCCGGAGTGGCGAGCTTCTCGGTATAGCGACGGTTGCGGTGTCGCCACGAGATGGGTAGTTGATCACCCATCTCGGCCGCAGCCGCAATGGAGGTCGGCGTGATCGGCCGGTAAGGATGCTCGCCCAACTCCGAGCCTTCGATCACCGGACTCCACTCATCCATCAGCGTGGCCAGAGTGCGCAGGAGGCGGGTTTTGCCCTGACCGCGCTCCCCCAGCAGCACGATGTCGTGGCCGGCGATGATGGCTCGTTCCACCTGCGGAATGACGGTGTCCTCAAAGCCGTGCAACCCCGGCCACGGGTCGCTGCCCTCGGCAAGCGCTGCCAGGAGGTTGTGCCGTAACTCGTGCTTGAGGCTCTTGTGCTCATGGCCTGAGGCTCGCAGCTCGCCCACCGTCTGCAGGGTGGGGCTGGTCGGTGACGGTGCTGAAGTGCTCACCTGCTCAACGGTACGTGCGCCCCATCGGCGAGATCGGGCCGGGTGCTACCCGTCCCGGATTGACCGGACTCATCGGGTGCTGCGGCCCCCTTGCCCTTTGCCCAACTGTCCTCTTGTTGACCTCGTGCCGCGCTGCAGCAGGGCAATCCGTCAACAAGAGGGCACTACACGGCACTACGGTTGATCTATGTCTGCCCGCGATGACCCGGCCGGTGATCAGACCGCACGTGATGTGTCATCCACTGGCATACCCGCGGGACTGTGCGATGGGTGCCTGCATGCCGCACTGAATCCCACCCGCCGCGGCACGACATACCTGCGGTGCTTGCGCGCGCAGTGGGATATGCGGCTCGTCCGCTACCCCCGACTCCCGGTCATTGCTTGCCCTGGCTATGAGCCTCCTGCTTCTGCCTCATTGCCAACCGAACCTTCGGAGCGCCAGTGAGGGGCGGAACCTCTTGGGTTCCGCCCCTCACTGGTTGCTCACAGCCCGACTCAGCAGGCTCGGCCTAACTGCAGCCGCTGGTGCTGCCGCAGCCTTCGCAGACAAAGCACGAACCGGCGGCGCGCATTTTGGTGCCGCAGGTCATACAGATGGGAGCATCGGCTGCTTTGCCCTGGAACCGCTCCAGGAGCTCGGTGGAGGAGTGAACCCCCGCCTCAGCGGCCCGCACATCAGCTGCCCCCGCACCTGAGGTGACCTCGGAAGCGTCCGGAGCAGCCCGCTTGGTAGCCGGTGCAACGGACTGGCTGAACGTCTCCAACGCGTCCTCGAGATCTTCGTCCTCGGAGTCCCCGGCTGCGTACGACCCGGTCTCCAGCTGACGTGACCGCTCCTCGGCGGAGTGGATGCCCATGAAGGAGCGCGTCTCGAAGTCCATGTAGTCCAGCGCCAACCGGCGGAACACGTAGTCCATCAGCGACTGCGACATCCGCACGTCGGGGTCATCGGTCAGACCTGCGGGCTCGAAGCGCAGGTTGGTGAACTTCTCGACGTAGGTCTCCAAGGGCACCCCGTACTGCAGGCCGACGGACACCGCGATGGAGAACGCATCCATCACC
>JBATUU010000310.1:0-2359 GCA_049671385.1 Ornithinimicrobium sp.
CACTCACCCCGCGCTATGCGGTGCGCTGAGCCTGGCAGCTGAGGGTGGCGCGCCCACCGGGTTGGGTGGCTCCAACGGAGTGGAGAACACCGGTCTGATCGTCGCTGGTCTGACCGGCCTGCTCGCCGCAGCCGGTGTCGCAGGCTACGCACGCCGCAGGACCGAGCAGGCGTGAGCTCACCGGTGCCTGTCGGCGGAGAGGACGCGACTCGGGATTCAACAGAACCCGGCAGCGTTGTCGACGCCGACAGGCACCGTGGCGGACGCGGTCGCCGGGGCTGGTTGGCTCCGGTGACCGCGTGCGTGCTTGCTCTGACAGGGGCTGGGCTTTTGACTGCTGCTGCGGTGACGCAGGAGGGCCCTCCGCCGCAGGTGCCCCTCGCTCAGGTCGAGGGATCCGTGAGCGGCGCGGAAGCCCCCGGGGCGCAAGCAGCCTCCGAGCGGGGTGCGCAGGCTCGCGCCAGCGATCAGTCATCCGTTGCGAGCCCGGACCGTGCCGCTGAAATACCACCGTCCCGCGTGGCCGCAGAGTCTGAGCAACAGATGCGCCCGGCGTTCGTACCATCGGCCGCCGTTGCGCCACCGCAGTCGTTGACCGTCCCGTCGTTGGACATTGAGACGACGTTGCCGTCTCTGGGGCTGGATCGACACGGCGTGTTGGAGGTCCCGAAAGATGCCGCCGAAGCAGGCTGGTTCGCGCTCGGCACCGCCCCCGGAGCAAACGGGGCAGCCGTCATTGCCGGCCACGTCGACTCCGAAGACGGCCCCGGAGTGTTCTACCGGTTGGCTGAGTTGGCCCGCGGTGCAGAGATCTGGGTGGAACGCTCGGACGGCACGACAGCCGTCTTCGCCGTCGACGACGTGGTCAGCTATCCCAAAGACGAGCTGCCGACGGCCGAGGTCTATGCCTCAACATCGGCGACCCTGCGCCTGATCACCTGTGGTGGGCTGTGGGACGGGGACGAAGACGGATATCGCGACAACGTCGTGGCCTACGCGACGCTTGTAGACACGCGCTGACAACCGCTGCGACGCGGCCCAGAGCGGCCGCGGTCATGCGGCAGGATGACAGCTATGCCGGAGCAGGTCGACACGTTCTTCCTGGAACAGGCGAGGCTTCTTGAGCGTAAGCCCGGCTGGGTGCTGCCCTCGGACCTGACCGCAGACCTGGCCCGGCAACTCTTCGACTCGCAACTGCGCAGTCGACATCTCGATCTTGCCGCGCGGTGGCTGCGTGGCGAGGGCCGGGGCTTCTACACGATCGGATCGTCGGGGCATGAGAGCAACGCCGCGGTGGCTGCCGCCCTGCGCCCGACCGACCCCGCGCTGCTGCACTACCGATCCGGCGGCTTCTACTTGCAGCGCGCTACTCAGGTGCCCGGTCATGATGCGGTGCAAGACGTCCTGCTCGGTGTGGTGGGCGCGGCCGCCGAGCCGATCTCCGGTGGCCGGCACAAGGTGTTCGGGCATCGCGACCTGGCAGTCATCCCGCAGACCTCGACGATCGCCTCCCACCTGCCACGCGCCATGGGGCTGGCATTCTCACTGTCCCGCGCACAGCGGCTCGGCGCCGACTGCCCGTGGCCGGAGGACTCGGTCGTGGTGGCGAGCTTCGGTGACGCGTCAGCCAGCCACTCCACCGCCTTGGGGGCGATCAACGCCGCCGCGCAGACGGCATACCAAGGGTTGGCGATGCCTCTGCTGTTGGTCTGCGAGGACAACGGCATCGGGATCAGCGTGCCCACGCCGAAGAGGTGGATCGAGTCGACGTACTCGGGTCGCGCTGGACTGGCGTACTTCACGGTCGACGGCCACGACCCGGCGGCCGCGGTCCGGGTGTCGAGGCAGGCAGCAAGCTACGTACGGACCCATCGAAAGCCTGCGTTCCTGCACCTGCGCACGGTCCGTCTGATGGGTCATGCCGGTGCGGACGTCGAGACGGCCTATCGCTCAACTGCTGAGATTGCCGCTGAGATGGCGCGTGATCCGGTGTTGGCGACCGCGCGGCTCCTGGTGGCCACCGGTGAAATGACGGCGGCCCAGGTGCTTGCGCGGTATGAGTTAACTCGCGAAGAGGTCCGCGGCGCGGCGATGAAGGCGTGCGCCATGCCCGCGCTCAGCGGAAGCCGCGCGATCATGAAGCCTCTGGCCGGTCCAGATCCGCTCGTCGTCACCGCCAGCGCCGATCGAGGGGCGGACCCTGCAACCCGCAACCGAGTCTTCGCTGGGTCCCTGCCCGAGGACGAAGGGCCACTCACCCTCGCCCAGTCGATCAACCGGGCGCTGCTCGACGGGGCGGCATCCGACCCGGAAATGATTGTGTTCGGCGAGGATGTGGGCCGCAAGGGCGGGGTGTACG
>JBATUU010000311.1:0-3068 GCA_049671385.1 Ornithinimicrobium sp.
GAATGCCAGGTAGCGTGCGGTGGCCCTGCGCTTACCGGCCTCTTCACGCACCAACTCCAGCACTTCATTTTGCCAGTCCCTCATCAGCCGCTCGACCCGCTCTTGGAGGTCTGGCGAGGCTCCCGCAAGCTCCGGGTGCTCAGCGACCAGACGTTCACCCCCGGGGCTGTTCCGCCACGCTCTGGCTGCACCGCTCGCGGCGAGCGCGGCGTTCGAGGTGATCAGCGCGGCAGCCCCGGACTGCAAGGCCTCACCCAGCGGCTCGGTCGAGACAGGCTTGCCGGTCAACCAACCGGTCACCCGGTCGCGCACCTTAGAGATGGTCGCCTCGACTTGGCGCAGGAACTCCCCGGTTCCCACCAACTCCTGCCACCGAGCCAGCACCTCTCCACGCAGCAGCGAGCCATCCTCCATGCCTTCGTTGATCCCGGCCAACGCATCGGCGTATGGCCTGCGCGCGATGTCCCGCAACTCATCGCGGGCAGCTACTTGAGCGGTGGCCGCATCATTGAGTTGCGCGCTGCGAGCACTCAAGGAAGTCAGGGCGCCAGACAAGGTCCGTCGGATCACCACCGAACGCGCCCTGGCGTCCCCGGCCAAAGAGTTCAGCCATCCGCTCAACCTGGCGATATAACGCTGCGGCAGCATCGCCGCCTCATCGAGTCCAACCTCCGGGATGGTGAAGATCGGAGACTTGCCCAGTCCGTGCTCGCCGAGCATGTGCGCCAGGTGCAACCGTATTTCTTCCATCGCCTCAGGCGGCACCCGATCCAAAACAATGGCCACGGACGTGCCCCGAGCGGCCGCCTGGGCCAGCAGATCCCAAGGCACCGCGTCGGCATACCGAGCGGCGGTGGTGACAAAGAGCCACAGGTCGGCTGCGGAAAGCAACTGGCGGGACAGCTCGCGATTGGTGCGTACAACGGAGTCGATGTCGGGGGCATCCAGCAGCGCCAAACCCGACGGCAGCGATGACGAGCTGACCAGACGCACTGCGGACGGGTCGTCGTTCTCATTCGGCGCCCCCGTCAACCGAGCCAGGCCCGGCAGGACCCGCGAATCGGTGAACCACTGCTCGTCTGCTGGGTGATGCACGAGTACCGAGGAGCGGGTCGTCGGCCGGAGCACCCCCGTCTTGCTCACCACCTCGCCGATGACGGAGTTGACCAGTGTCGACTTCCCGGCGCCGGTGGATCCCCCGACAACGCACAGCAGTGGGGCATCCAACGCGCGCAACCTCGGCAGCAGATAATCATCCAGCTGCTGCACCATCTCCCGGCGCGCTTCGCGAGCCCCCTGCACCCCCGGCAGCTCCAGCGGGAGTCGAACCTTCTCGGCGGCCCGGCGCAGGTGCTCGACAGCGTCGAGTAACAGTTGCGAGGAGTCGTCCGGCCTATTCACCTCACTAGTCTGGGGCGTGCTGCCCATCCCGCCAAGACGAACCGCCGCAACGGCCACGACCGTTTCCCCAACGCAGGGTCCACGAGCCAGATTCCTATTCTGAAATGTCTTGCGCCACTGGCACTTTCGGCAGTGCCCCCGGCAGGATTCGAACCTGCAACCTACGGATTAGAAGGCCGGCGCTCTATCCATTGAGCTACGGGGGCCGTGCAAAAGTGTAGGCGCGGATACCATCTGCGGTCATGAGCAGTGAGGGATCGGACATCGGATCAGCCGCAGCCACCGAGTTGGATGCTCTGCGAGGAGCCATCGATGAGGTGGACGCCTCAATGCTCGACCTGTTGGCGCGTCGGCTGGACCTCGTCTCCGAAGTCGGCGAGGTCAAAGGCCGCGTCGGCCTGCCGATCTATGCGCCAGAGCGCGAGCGCACCATGATCGCGGCCAAGCGTGACCTAGCGGAGTCCAAAGGGGTGCCAGCCGACCTGATCGAGGATGTGTTGCGCCGGTGCATGCGCGAGGCCTACACCCACGAGAAGAGCATGGGCTTCACCCGCCAGGCCCCTGAGCTTGGCCCGGTAGTGATCGTGGGCGGCTCCGGGGCAATGGGAGTGATGTTCGGCAAGATGCTCCGTCTCTCCGGGTATGAGGTGCGGGTGCTGGATCGAGGGGATTGGGATCGCAGCGACGAGATCTTGGACGGCGCCGGGATGGTCTTGATCTCGGTGCCGATACACGACACCGTCGAGATCATTGAGAACCTTCCCCCGCTACCACCGGAGGCCCTGCTCGTTGACATCACCTCCGTGAAGCAAGGCCCGTTGCACGCGATGTTGGCCGCCCATTCCGGGCCGGTGCTGGGACTGCACCCGATGTTCGGCCCAGATGTCGAGTCTTTTGCCAAGCAAGTCGTCGCCTGCTGTCCCGGCCGCGGGGCGGAGCAGTCGCGGTGGCTTGTCGACCAGATACGGCTCTGGGGGGCCAGAGTGCATGACGTGTCCGCGAAAGACCACGACGCGGCGATGGGCCTCATCCAAGCTCTGCGCCACTTCTCGACGTTCGTCTACGGTTCGCACTTGGCGCATGAGGACCGAAGTCTCGCCGACCTCCTAGCGCTGTCCTCACCGATCTATCGCCTAGAGCTGATGATGGTCGGCCGGTTGTTTGCCCAGAGCCCGGAGTTGTACTACGACATCATCACCTCATCGCGGGCGAGCCTGGAACTCTTCGAGAGCTATCACGCGCGCTTCGGGGAGGCCCTGGAGTTGCTGCGCACCGATGATCGTGACGGTTTCGTCCGCCAGTTCGCTGAGATCGGAACGTGGTTCGGCTCCTACGCCGAACGCTTCCTGGTGGAGTCTCGCTCACTGCTCGCGCACGCCGACGCCACCCGCTGAGCCCGTGAAGCCGGCTCGGTGACCGGTAGCGGCATGCAGCGGTTGCCTCTCTCGTTGACGCCAATATTCGCGCTGGTCTCCGCGCTCCAGGTGCTCCCGGGCAATCGCCAACTCGGCGGACTCGTCTTGAAAGGAGCGCATAGCTTCCTCCCCGGTCGGACCGAAGTGTTTGCGGGCCCAGCGTCGGGCCCTCTTGCGTTCGGCCGGTGAGGTCAGCATCGCGACTTCGGACGGAAGGAACCAGCCGTTTAACCCATACCCGGTCAGGTGCTC
>JBATUU010000312.1:0-7706 GCA_049671385.1 Ornithinimicrobium sp.
CCCATACCGTCCCCGCCCGACCCGCTCTCCCTGTCGAGTTTCCCGAGTGGGTGGACCCTGCGTTGTATGCGGCGCTGACGGGTGCGGGCATCAACCGGCTGTGGTCGCACCAGCGCGAGGCCGCCCAGTCCTTGTGGGACGGGGAGCACATCGCGGTGGCGACCGGCACGGCCTCGGGCAAGTCACTCGGATACCTATTACCGGTATTGACCTCGCTGGCCAACGGCCTCACCGCTGCGACCGGTCGTGGGTCCACCGCGCTGTACCTGGCCCCGACGAAGGCCTTGGCGGCCGACCAAGAGGCTCGAGTCCACGGGCTGGCCGTGCCTGGCGTGCGGGTCGCGACGTACGACGGCGACACCCCCACCGATGAGCGTCGGTGGATCCGGGAGCACGCCCACCTGGTTCTGACCAACCCGGACCTACTGCACGCCTCCCTGCTGCCGGGTCATGCCCATTGGGCGCCCTTCTTGCGCAGACTTGACTACGTCGTCGTTGACGAGTCTCACGTATACCGGGGTGTCTTCGGTGCTCATGTTGCATTGGTTTTGCGCCGCCTGATGCGAGTAGCGGCGAAATATGGAGCGCATCCGCGACTGGCGTTCGCCTCAGCGACCAGCGCGCAGCCAGCCGATCAGGCGAGCGCCTTGGCGGGTGTACCGGTGCGGGCGATCACCCGGGACGGATCCTCGCGTGAGTCGGTGACCTTCGCACTGTGGGAGCCCGCCATGGACGCGGATGGTCGCCGCCGCAGCGCGATCCCCGTAGCAGCTGACATGCTCACCGACCTGGTGGCCGGTGGCGTGCAGACCGTTGTTTTTGCGAAGTCGCGAGTCGGCGTTGAGGTGGTCGCGAATATCGCTCGACGCTCTTTGGGCGAGGTCAGCCCGGCGCGGGCATCAGCAGTTGCTGCATACCGTGGAGGATATTTGCCGGAGGACCGGCGTGACTTGGAGGCTGCGTTGCGCTCCGGCGAGGTGATCGGCTTGGCGGCCACCACGGCGCTGGAGTTGGGCATCGACATTGCTGGTCTGGATGCGGTGGTGATGGCCGGCTGGCCGGGGACGTTGTCCTCACTGTGGCAACAGGCAGGCCGCGCGGGCCGAGTGGGCCGACCATCACTGGCGGTGCTGGTCGGCGCAGACGACCCCTTGGATAGCTATCTCATCCATCACCCCGAGCGCATCTTCGCCAACCCCCTTGAGGAGGTTGTGCTTGACCCGGAGAACCCGCACGTGCTGGCCCGTCATGTGGCCGCGGCCGCCGGCGAGATCCCACTGACTCAGGCGGACACTCAGTGGTTCGGCCCGACAATGCCGACGGTCGCGGATTCGCTCGTGCGACGCCGGGTGCTACGCCGCCGTCCCGCGGGATGGTTTTGGGCGCGTCCGGACCGTCCGGCTGACCATGTGTCGTTGCGCGGCATCGGGCAGGCGGTAAGCATCGTGGAGTCGGCGAGCGGCCGAGTGCTGGGCACCGTTGATGAATCTCGGGCGCACAGCGCTGTCCACACCGGAGCCGTATACACACACCAGGGCACGTCTTATGTGGTGACCGAGCTCGATCTGGACCAGTCCCATGCCGTCGTGGTTCGCGGCGATCCTGGGTGGAGCACACATGCTGCCTCCGTCAGCGACTTTCGCCTCGTTACGTCCCAGAACGCCGCGAGGGTGACGCTGGGCGCCGGGATGGTGCAGACCGGTGAGGTGGAAGTGACCTCTCAGGTGACCTCGTTCCTGCGCCGGCTGCCCTCCGGTGAGGTGATCGGCCAGCATCCGCTCGATCTGCCGCAACGTACTTTGCGGACCAAAGGTGTCTGGTGGACGCTGCCGATGGAGCACATCGAGGCCGCTGGCGTGGCCGTCGCCGATGCGCCCGGAGCCCTACACGCCGCCGAGCACGCCTCGATCGGGATGCTGCCGCTGGTCGCTACCTGTGACCGCTGGGACATCGGCGGCGTCTCCACGGTGCGTCACGTCGACACCGACCTGCCGACGGTGCTGGTGTATGACGGTCAGCCCGGCGGCGCGGGGTTGACCGAGCGCGGCTTCGCGGCCCTGCAGCAGTGGCTTGCGGCAACGCTGGCAACGATCGAGAACTGTCGCTGCACCAGCGGATGTCCCAGTTGCGTGCAATCTCCTAAGTGTGGCAACGGCAACGAGCCGCTCGACAAGGCCGGTGCGGTGGCGGTGCTGGGCGCGCTGCTGTCTGGTTGACGAAGCGGCGGCGGCTGCGGGGGTCGCGGACACTCTTGCTCGGCTAGAGTTGACCGCACGTAGTGCCCCTCGCTCGAAAGGCTTGACATGTTTGCGGTCGGTTTAATCTTGGTCGTTCTTGCGTTGATTGTGATCCTTTATGTGATCTTTGCGACCGGTGGTTTGGAGCCGATGTCCATTGACTGGGGGATCTTCACCGCAGACCTGACCCCGCTCCAGTTGTTCTTTCTGGGCGCCGCCACCATTGTCGTCATGGCTATCGGTGTGGCCATGCTCAGCATTGGCCTAAAGAAGCAGGGCGAGAAGCGTGCCGAGGTCAAGAGGCTGCGCAAGGAAGTAAAGAAAGTGCAGAGTGAACAGCCTGGTGGCGATAGCGCCGATTCTCATCAAAGCGCTCAGTCGACAAAAGCACGGGATGAAGCCAGCGAGGACAAGATGGCGAACTCCTCGAGCAACTCAGCGCCGCGAGGCTCCAACGACGCAACGCGCCAGATGGGCACCCGTTCAGCCTCCAGTGGCTCCACAGGGCAGGTGCAGTCCCGGCGGGCCGGCTCCGGCAGCACCCCTGTCAGTGACTCGGGCTCCAGTAGCTCGGGTCCCAGTAACTCGGGTCCCGGTAACTCGGGATCACATGGCTCCTCCGAATCCGGCAGTACCCCGCCGCCTCCACGGCGCTAACTGCGGCGCACAGTCACGGCTCACGGCTCAGTCAATCCAGCACGCGCGCTGGCGCGGGCTGTCCATCCTGATCCGACGGGTAGACGGATGCCAGCCGTCACCAAGACGCTCGAAGCCACGCTCGGTGTCCCGGTAGTTCGCACTGCGCATTCCTCCATTTGCGCACCGTTGTCTTTCACGAACCTAGACGCGCGTCCGCAGACTGCGCTCGCATCGACCCCGGAACGCAAAAATTGTGCCCCCGCCACTGCGCCGAGATCGGCGGCAAGCTGAGCTTGCTGTCGCGCAGCCACCACAGCGCCCAGCACGGCGACTGCAACCATCAAGGAGATGACGACGCCCAGCACTCCCAGTGCTAGGACGGTGGCCGACCCCTGTTCTTGGTCGATGTCAGCGCGACGCACGGTTTTCGCCAACCTCAGGCCACGGTCTCGTGTGGGCAACCAACTCGAATGACCACCGGGTTTCATCGATCCCCGCTCAGCGCAGGCTCCAGCGGCGCTCTGGCCGTTGCTTTGGCCGGCGGCAGAGCAGGCAAGATCCCTGAGGGTGCCGGCGCCTGAACGCTGACCGAGACGAAGCCTTGACCGCTGTCGACATCGACCTCAACCTTCGACCCATCAGGGGTGAGTTCCTGCGCCAGACGTCGGATCTCGGCCGCGGACTCGCCGCGAGATGCGGCACGCGCTGCTGCCCGTGCCGCATCCACACAGCGGATCTGATCTGCACCCAAACTCAATCCGGTCAGACACATTGCGAGCACCAGCAGGATGGCCGGAATTGCCATCGCCATTTCGGCCGTGGCCATGCCGGCCTCGCGGCGCTCGCGTGTCATTACAGGGACACCGACAGCGCGGTCTCGATCACCGTGCTGATCAAGGACTTGATGACTCCGCTTTGCACGACGGCCATCAACACTGCCGCGAGCGCGCAGGCGGCGAGGGTGCCGACTGCATACTCAGCTGTGGTCATGCCTGCCTCGCCGCCTTCGTGACGCATCAGGTGGCGCGCACGTCGTGCTCCGTGACGAATCTTCATACGATCTCTCCTCGGGTTCACCCAAGTGCCCGATGCACTCGGTACGGCAGGAGTCCTGCCACCACCTAGATTCGTCTGCGGGTCTGCCTGACCATATGGCCGATCAGCGATCAGTGGACAAGCCTGGCCAGCTGCCAGGGGTGTGGACAGGCGCGCGGTTCCGGTGGAGTCTTTGATCACCCCAGATCGAGGACCGTAGCCGCGAGCGCCAGAACCACGGGCACCACAGTGGTCAGTACAAACGCCGGCAAGAAAGCCAGACCCAACGGAAGCACCAGTCGAACGGACAGTCGTGCAGTTGCCTCTTCAACAGCGGCGACCCGATCACGGCGCAGGTCGTTCGCTGCGGCGCTGAGCATGGGACTCGGCGCCACACCTGCCCGGGAGGCCAGCATGAGTGCCCGACGGGCCGGCTCCCAGCGAGGTGGCGCATGGGACCAGGCAGCATCATCGTCCAGGCCCCACGCCATGGCGGCCGCTACTGCCATCAACTCAACCCCGGTGGATCCCGGGCTGGCGGCTGCAACCTCCCGCAGAGCCGGTTGCAACCCGGCACCGCCACGCAACGCCAGCGACAGATGCTGCAGGGTCTCGCTGACGCTGGGCTCGGTGTCAACCTCGCTCCTGCTGCGGGTTCTCACCTTGTCGGCTCTCAGGCGCCACGCTGACTGCTTGCGTGGCCACACCAATACCGCGAGGACAGCGCACACAGGCACGACTGCCGAGCCCCACCACTGCGCCATCACGCGAGGGCCGTGACCGCGCGGATCATCCGCCCGATCCACCACCGGCCGAGCAGCAACAGGGCGAGCCCGGTGCTCAGAGACGTCAGCGCGAGCGGGTGTGCATACAAGGTAAGCGGGTGAATGCCGAGCAAGAGCGCCAAGCCGATCCCTCCCAGAGGAAGCACGGTCAATAGCGTGCACGTCGCCTTCGCCCCGGCAGTCGCTGACGCAAGAGCACCTGCGAACGCAGCCCTCGAGCGGGACATGGCGGCAGCCGCTGTCACGGCTTCGGCCAATGGCGCACCTAGTCGCTCGCTGATCATCCACGCGCGCCCCAGAGATGCGAGGTCCGGGTCACCGGTGCGTCGTGCGATGGATCGCCAGACCGATCCGATCGGCCTCCCGGACTGTGAGCTGTCGAGAACCGGGCGCAACCACCTCACATCCGGTGACCCCGGATCGACCTCATCCAGATCGCGGGTTGCGGCTCGCAGCGCATCGACGGGCGTCAGCCCTGCCCCCAAAGCGGCCGCCAAGCCGTCGAGAAATCCCACCGGGATGCCAGCAGGTCGAGACCGGGACAGCATGGCCGACCAGGCGATGTCACGGTTCCACCAGGGCACAGGGACTTCATGGCTATCAATGGCAGCGTCGACGACGGCTCGCGCGGCTTCGGCCTCCACCTCGGCGCGGCGCGGCCAGAGCAACACCGCGACCGCCGCCATACATGCGACCGCAACCGCTGTGTGGATCACCGGCTCCGCCTTGGGCCACGCTCAGGTATCGGACCCGCGTCGTTCATGGCTGGGTGATCCATGCACATGTCGTTGACGCTTGTTCCACTGAGACCGAGGAGCCGGCTCAGCTCCGCCCACCCCGCGTCTCGTCCCTTCGGCGTCCAGGCAGACACCACCTCAAGGCGACGCTCGCGGCGGCGCAGGAGCGCAATCTCACCCAGCACGCGTCGACCCGCGACCCGTTCCAGGTGCAGGACCACGCGAACGGCGGAGGCGAGTTGGGTGTGCACTGCCGCCGGACTCATAGCGGCTAGGGCGCCGAGTGCCTCAAACCGGGGAATGACATCAGCGGCTGTGTTCGCGTGCACCGTTCCGCAGCCGCCCTCGTGGCCAGTGTTCATGGCTGTCAGGAGCTCCCGGACCTCAGCGCCGCGAGCTTCTCCCAGCACAATTCTGTCTGGACGCATCCGCAACGACTGACGAAGCACGGTGCTCAGCGTGATCTCACCACGGCCCTCAACGTTGGCTAAGCGGGCTTGCAGGTGAACCACATGCTGGTGATCGATGGCCAACTCCTGGACGTCCTCGACCACCACGATCCGTTCCTGAGGCGAACTCATCGCCAGCAGCGCCGCAAGCAGCGTGGTCTTGCCGCTGCCCGTGCCACCGCCGATAACAAAGGCGACTCTTGCCTGCACCAGCGCGACCAGGATGGCTTGACCTTCCTGGGCGAACATGCCCCACCTGCGTAGCGTCGACAGCGATGGTGGTGTGCGGCGAGGAATACGCAAACTAATGTGTGCCCCTCCGGTCACCAACGGCGGCAGAAGCGCATGCAGCCGAATACCCTCTGGTAGCAGTCCGTCGACAAAGGGGGACGCATCATCGAGACGTTGTCCGGTCAGCGATGCGAGCCGAACGGCGAGCGCGCGCAGCGAGGCCTCATCGGTGAATCGCACGTCACATTGCTGCACCCCGGAGCCACGGTCGATCCAGACTTCCCCTGGACCATTGACCAAGATGTCGGTGACGTCCGGGTCAGCCAGCAGGCCGTGTAGTGGGCCGAGGCCCAGCACATCACTGCTGAGTTGTTCGTGCATCTGCGCCGCGCCGACGGAGCCCAGCCGGGTGTGCTGTGCCGCAGAGATGGCAGACACGCGACCGGCCGTCGGCAATCGGCCGCGGCCGATCTGATGCGTGATCGTCACGTCGGTAGCACTCATACGTTCACCCGCAGGCACCTCATCCGGTGATCACGAGCGGATCGGCCAGCGAATGCAGCACTAGGTCGCACGCTTGCGCGAGCGGGCTCGTGCGCAGCCCCATGGCTTCGCCCACTCGCACTGCCTTGTCGACGTGACGGTCGCTGGCGAGGGTTGCGAGCATCGGGATGCCGAGCAGCGCCGAGACGGAGTCGATAGTGACACCCGCTCGTTGGTGCTGACGCAAGAGGCCCATCACTCGGGGGTCATCGGGGGCGGGGTCCCCACGCTGCAACACGTCCAGGACAACAGCGGCGCTAGCCAGCTCGCGCACCCCGGATCCGATCAACAGCAGCAGGTGATCGCACATGGCCCACCACCGCGGCGCGTCCTCGGCGCCTGCCCCCGGCAGATCGATCACGCCCAGAGCCACCTCGCTCACCAACCCCCGACACACCTCTTCAAAGCCCGATATCGCCGCACCCCGGCTGCGCCCCCACGAGAGCACATGACAATCGCGCACCGAGGGCAGAGCACCCAGAAGCGCGGGCCCGTCGAGGTCGCCACGGGCAGCGCTGAGGTCTGGCCATCTCAAACCCGGGGCACCGTCCAGCGCCAGAAGGATGTACAATCCGCCCGCATGGCGGTGGCCATCGATCAACACTGTCGAGCGCCCGGACAGCGCACTACGCATGGCCAGCACTGCGGAGACCGTGCTCGCACCTAACCCGCCCGTTGCACCCAGGACGCCGATGACGCCGCAGCGGCCCGGCGGGATCGCGGTGGTGGCTCTTCGGGATGTTTGCCGCAGCATGGAGCCACTGTGTGCACACGAGCCGCCTGTGACCCGGCTATCGACCGCCCTTGTGGAAAACATGAGCCCGGAGGCGGGGGTGTGTACAAAGCTAGCGCGACGCACGGCATACAACATCCGAGGCTGCCGGAGTGTGGGACGGCCCCCGCTGGGGGGGTAGCGGGGGCCGTCGACGTTCCTGACCTTGGGGGTTGGCCGGGAACGCCTGCGCTCAACCCCGAGGGGGAGCGCTAGATGACGATTGTGCCCCCAAAGCGACCGCATAAGCAACTATGTCGCAGCGTTCACCTGGAACT
>JBATUU010000313.1:0-5306 GCA_049671385.1 Ornithinimicrobium sp.
ACGGACACCGGGCGAAGGGGGGCACCGGTGGCGACGGCCAGCGCGGCCGGTCCGGCGGCCATCGCGGCCCGATGGCCGCAAAAGTCAACGGTGACGCCGGTGTCGCTGAGGTCGCGGTCTGCCAGCAGCGGCACGAATGCACCCTCTCGCACGGCCCGTACCAGTCGGCCGAACACCCCGGCCTCCCCCGTCAACGGCAGGATCGTCATACCTAGCCGTTCGCGGAAGCCGGTGAACTCTTCGTACAACTCCTCGGGTTTGAGCCGTTCGGCCACGGTCGTGACGGGGGCCAGGTGCCCGGTGGCCCAGGCACCCGCGGTGTCCCAGTTGCCCAGATGCCCCAGGAAGAGCACTTGGCCCTGTCCCGCTGCGACATCAGCTCGCACGGGATCATCTCCGGTGCAGCGGACCATCGCAGCGAGGTCGGTCGTGGTGCGGTCCGGCAGCCGGAACGCGTCACACCAATACCGCATGTAGGAGCGCATGCCAGCACGCACCACGTTATCGAGCTCGGGCTGTGACACGTCGGGCCGAACACGCGCATAGTTGGCTCGCATCCGTTGCACATCACGTGTCCCGCGCCGATAGCTGACGCGGGCAACAACATCGAACATCCCGTATGCAGCACGCTCTGGCAGCAGCCGAGTCCCTCGCCAACCCATTCGAAACAGACTCAACCAAATGCGCTCACCCAGCGAAGCCTTCACGCAGCGCCCTTGGACTGGGCATGCACCATAGCGACCCGTTGCGCGATGGTGAAGGCGCTGGCAAGCGCCAGCAACGCCATGACCCCGGTCAGCACCCACAGCGGCAAGCCCAGCCCCACGAAACCGGCCGCAACCAGGATGACCAACACCCGGTCGGCGCGCTCGGCAATACCACCTTCGCAGCGCATACCGAGGCTTTCGGCACGCGCCTTGACGTAGCTGGTGACGAAGCCGAGCACGAGGCAGACCAGGGCCAGATAGGCGTTGACGAAGTCGTCGCCACGTCCGGCAAAGAACAGGATCAACCCGCCGAAGATTGCTGCGTCGCCGATCCGATCCATCGAGGAATCCAAGAAGGCACCCCAGGGACTCGAGGACCCGGCCTGACGCGCCATGTTGCCGTCGAGCAGGTCCGTGAAGGCGAAGATCGCCATCACGAAACTGCCCCAGAAGAGGTAGCCGAGCGGATAGAGCACCAAGCCGCCCACCAGCATCCCTAGGGTCCCGAAGATGGTGACTGCATCGGGACTGATGCCGCGTTTGAGTAGTGCCGCGGCCAAGGGCGTGAAGAGCGAGGCGAAGAAGGCGCGAGCGTAGCGGTTGAGCATCAGTCGCGCGCCGCCTGCTCAGTGGGCCACGCCTGAGCGAGTTGAGTGCGCACATCGTCGAGCAGCACAGGAAGGGCCTTGGTGCGAGCGATGATCGGCAGGAAGTTCATGTCGCCTCCCCAGCGGGGCACGATGTGCTGGTGCAGATGGGCGGCGACGCCAGCGCCGGCGACCTCGCCTTGGTTCATACCGATATTGACCCCGGCTGGGTTGCTCGAGCCGTTCAAAGCGCGCAAGGCGTCCTTGGTCAGCGACGTGAACTCGGCCGTTTCCTCATTGGTGAGGTCGAGATAGAGCGGCACATGTCGGTAGGGACAGATCAGCATGTGACCAGGGTTGTACGGGAACAGGTTGAGCACTACGTAGCAGTGCTGCCCGCGGTGCACGATCAAAGCCTCAGCATCATCACGCTGCGGCGCCGAACAGAACGGGCATCCGCTGCCTGGCTCCTTGTTCGGCTTCTCGCCTTGCACGTAGGCCATCCGATGCGGGGTCCACAGTCGCTCGAAACCATCGGGGGCCCCCACGAAGTCATCGGCGTTGGCTAAAGCGGGCGTCTCGGGGTCACTCCCCTGCAAATGATCGGCGGATGAACGCTCAGACATGGCACCGATCTTAAGGCGCATGCGTGGGAAGGTGTGCCGCCTCACGCGCGTTGACGCGTTCATGGACGAACAGGCAGAGCGCCAGGCCGACCGCGCCAGCGAAACCGAGGCCGGTTACCTCCCGCCCGCGACCCAATGGGTGCGTGATCAGCTGACCGTGATCGATGCCACCGGTGACACGGGATCAGTGGATATCCAGGGCCGCCCGGTGGTCGTGCTGACGATGCTAGGGCGTCGCAGCGGCGCCATGCGACGTGTGCCCTTGATGCGCGTTGAACACCACGGTGTGTATGCGGCGGTCGCCAGCAAAGGCGGCGCGCCAGATCACCCGGACTGGTATTTCAACCTGATGGCGGACCCGTGGGTTGAGTTGCATGACGGCACAGCACATATCCAAACTCGCGCACGGTTGGTCCAGGGGCCCGAGCGCGAGCAGTGGTGGCCCCGGTGTGTCGACGCGTTTCCCTCTTATGCCGATTATCAGGATGGCACCGACCGCGAGATCCCGGTGTTCCTGCTGGAGCCGGTAGCCCCTTAGCTGTCGAGATATGCGCCCAGATGCTGGCCGGTCAGCGTTGAGGCGTCTGCGACCAAGTCGGATGGAGAGCCCTCGAAGACCAGGGTGCCACCTTCATACCCGGCGCCGGGGCCGAGGTCGATGATCCAGTCAGCGTGCGCCATCACCGCTTGGTGGTGCTCGATCACGATGACTGACTTGCCGGAGTCGACCAGCGTGTCGAGCAGGCCGAGAAGCTGATCGACGTCGGCCAGGTGTAGGCCGGTTGTGGGTTCGTCCAGGATGTAGACATCGCCCTTGTCCCCCATCTGGGTGGCCAATTTGAGACGTTGTCGTTCGCCGCCGGACAAGGTGGTCAGTGGCTGGCCAAGGCTGAGGTAGGCGAGCCCGACGTCGACCAAACGCTGCAGGATCTTGTGAGCGGCGGGTATGCGAGTCTCGCCATCTGCGAAGAAGTCACGAGCGTCGGCGATCGACATCGAGAGCACTTCGCTGATGTCCGCGCCGCCGAAGGTGTACTCCAACACATCGGCACTGAACCGTTTGCCCTCGCACTCCTCACAGGGCGAGGAAACTCCCGCCATGATCGCCAGGTCGGTGTAGATCACCCCGGCACCCTTGCAGTTCGGGCAGGCGCCCTCGGAGTTGGCGCTGAACAGTGCCGGTTTGACGCCGTTTGACTTGGCAAAGGCCTTGCGGATCGGCTCCAGCATCCCGGTGTAGGTCGCCGGGTTGCTCCTGCGCGACCCCCGGATGGCGCTCTGGTCGATGGAGACGACACCATCGCGCCCGGCGACAGATGACTGGACCAACGAGCTCTTGCCCGAGCCGGCCACCCCGGTCACGACGACCAGCATGCCGAGCGGGATGTCGACGTCGACGTCGTTGAGATTATGCGTGGCCGCGCCGCGGACCTCGATGGCTCCTTCGCGGCTGCGCGTCGTCTCCTTGAGCGAGGCACGGTCATCGAGGTGGTGGCCGGTGATGGTGTCGCTGGCCCGCAATCCCTCGAGATTGCCTTGGTAGCAGATCGACCCTCCAGCCGCTCCTGCCCCCGGGCCGAGGTCGATCACCTCGTCGGCGATGGCAATGGTTTCTGGCTTGTGCTCGACGACAAGGACCGTGTTGCCGTTGTCTCGCAGTCTGAGCAGCAACTCGTTCATCCGCGCAATGTCGTGCGGGTGCAGGCCGATCGTGGGCTCGTCGAAGACATAAGTGATGTCGGTCAACGACGAGCCAAGGTGCCGGATCATCTTGACGCGCTGTGACTCTCCCCCGGAGAGCGACCCGGATGCTCGCTCCAGCGACAAGTAGCCCAAGCCGATCTGCACAAAAGAATCGAGCGTATGCCGCAGCTTGCCGAGCAGCGGAGCCACCGCGGGCTCGTCGAGGCCGGCTACCCAGGTCGCCAGGTCGCTGATCTGCATCGCATTGAGGTCGGCGATGTTGACGTCGTTGATCTTCGAGGATCTGGCCGTCTCACTCAGCCTGCTGCCGCCGCATGCCGGACAGGGTGCGAAGGTGATGGCGCGGTCCACGAAGGCACGAATATGCGGCTGCATCGAGTCCCGATCCTTCGCCAAGATCGATTTCTCGATCCGCGGTATCAGCCCTTCGAAGGTCAAGTTGATGGTTTCGACTCTGATCTTGCGCGGCTCGCCGTAAAGGAAGTCACCAAGTTGTTTCGCGGTGAATCTGGCGATGGGCCTATCGCCGGGGACGACTGCACTGAAGATGCGCCCATACCAACCGTCGGCGCTGTAGCCGGGCACCAAGATGGCGCCCTCGGAGAGCGACTTGGTCTCGTCATACACCGCGCTCATGTCAAAGCCGCTGACGGTCCCTCGGCCTTCACACTGCATGCACATGCCGCCGGTAACGCTGAAACTGCGCTTTTCCTTGACCTCTTTGCCACCGCGCTCGAGGGTGACCGCACCCGCGCCGCTGATAGATGCCACGTTGAAGGAGTATGCGTTGGCTGATCCGATGTGTGGCTCGCCAAGCCGGCTGAACAAGATCCGCAGCATCGCGCCGGTGTCGGTCGCCGTGCCGACGGTGGAGCGGGCGTCCGCGCCCATCCGCTGTTGGTCGACGATAATGGCGGTCGTCAGGCCTTCGAGGACGTCAACATCGGGGCGGGCCAGCGTCGGCATGAAGCCCTGCACGAACGTGCTGTACGTCTCGTTGATCATGCGCTGCGACTCGGCAGCGATGGTGCCGAACACCAGCGAGCTCTTGCCCGAGCCCGATACCCCGGTCAGCACGGTCAGGCGGCGTTTGAAGATGTCGAGACTGATGTCTTTGAGGTTGTTCTCTCTGGCGCCCCGCACACGAATCACGTCGTGGCTGTCGGCCGCGTGTGTTGACGGGGATGTCGCTTGGACTGGCGCGGAGGCAGGGGCCGGTTCTGATTGCTCAGCCGTTCGAGTCATCGCGCCATGCTAGTCAGAAGTGGTCGATTGATCCGCTGACTGCACCGAATATGCCCCATAGGGCACAACTGGTCACCAACACTTAACAGGGGCACGGCCCTAGGTGACGATAGAAGAGTGGCCGAGCATCGTCACAGACCGACAGATCCCGGCGTGCCGGCCGGGCATGTCGCACGTCACCAGGTTCTGACCAGACCACGCTTCGGACCTAACGGCTTGTCGCTGTCCAGCCAGGATGCATTGGCGCTCCAGCGCCACGCGGGAAACCGGGCCACCACCACACACCTGAGAGGTGCAGTGGCGGCCCCAAACGTCACTATGGTCCCGACCATCCAACGGGGGGAAGCGGGAGTTCATCAGGACATCGAACTGACGGCGACCGGCGTCGATCAACCGGCCCATCTGGCTGGTGGCCTAGACACCGCAGTCGATCTCAC
>JBATUU010000314.1:0-2119 GCA_049671385.1 Ornithinimicrobium sp.
CCTTCAAAGCGGTGCGCTCAGCACGGCCACCCAAGAACACCGTCAGACCGATCAGCACCACGGCAAACGGAAACCCGAAGCGGATGGCCAATTCGGTCACGGACCACGGCTCGGCAGCGGACGCGTCTTGCAACACGATGAGTACCTGGCGCATGGGAGCACCGTACCGTCACCAGGGGAATGGGGCTGTGATCGAACGTGTTCTTCTGAGCGTGAGTTTCTTTTCAGCCAAGACCCCCAACGGACGCGATCAGCAACTGCCAGGCGTTCCGAGGCACCACGAAGTGCTGGATGCCCCATTGCAGGGGCCCTGGCCCGCTGGCGCCGAACGTCTGTTTGTTGCGATGGGTTGCTTCTGGGGAGCCGAGCGGATGTATTGGTCTCTTCCCGGCGTGATCAGCACCGCCGTTGGCTACATGGGTGGCTCGGTGCCCAACCCGACATACCGAGAGGTATGCAGCGCCACCACCGGACATACCGAGTCTGCGCAGATCGTCTACGACCCTGCCGTGATCTCAGCCGAGCAACTCCTCAAGGTGTTCTGGGAGAACCACGACCCCACGACGTTGAACCGCCAGGGCAATGATCGGGGGCCTCAGTACCGGTCCGCGATCTTCTGGACGAACCCCGAGCAAGAGGCAGCCGCCAAGGCCACCAGCGAGGCGTTTCAGCAGGTGCTGACCGAGCACGGGCATGGCGCGATCACCACCCAGATGGCCCCCGCCGAGGCCGTTGGGCAGTTTTACTACGCCGAGGCCGAACACCAGCAGTACCTACACAAGCACCCAGGCGGATACTGCAACCACGGGCCCAACGGTCTGACCTGCCCGGTCGGCATCGTTCGCCAGGACGAACTGCCCTCTCAAGCATCGGTTCTCGACGCCCAGGAGTAGCACCGAAGACGGGGCTCCGTCGCTCGTTCAGTTGGCCCGGTTGGCGAGCTCGGCGCACAGCACATCCAGCCAATAGCTCACGGACGCACGTGCTGGGGACGTGTCCGGGTACCGACACCGCAGATGCAGCCCAGCCTCGGAAACAACAAACCAGATCATCACTCCATCAGTTTCGATGACCGCCGATACGTGCTGGAGTGACAGGTCTGGGCCGACCCGGATCGGCAGTCGACGATTGTCCATCCACGACAGGGCGAACATCCCCGGCCCCGATGGCATCCCGCCGTATGGCGCCATGATCGGCGCGAGTGGGTGGGAACCCAACTGCAGCGCCTCCTTCAATGCCACGGCGCAAGCGGCCGGATCGGCATCTCGGGACTCCAGCACGGCATTGGTGATGAACCACCCAACGCTGTCATGCCAGCGCTGCTCATGCCGCGAGTGCACGGGCAACACAGCGCGCAGAGGCTGACCGGCAAGGTCAGCGAAGATACTGGTCATCACCGAGATGACGGCAGGTAGCATCCGTAGGCCCTTAGTACGCAGACGTTCTTCATAGCGAGCGAGTTCATCCGCGGTGAAGATGTCGCGGATCTCGACAACTTGCGGCGCCGGGCAGCGTAGGTCGCCCAGCGGCATCGGGAAGGTCGGCATCAGCCCATTGCCGGCCGACAAGATCTCATCCCAGCGACGGTGCACTTGCGCCGGTGCGGCGGGCATCGTCTCCATCATCGCGCTGTGCTGAGCGAACGGGGCGGCCGGCGGAAGTCGCGCGCCGGGGACTCGTGCGGCTGCCACGTCGGCCAGGCATACGTGCAGGTCGCGGGCCAGCACTCGCAGCGACCATGCGTCGGCGTGCGAGTGGTCTAGGCCTATCACCACTCGAGGACGAGACCGGTCGAGTCCTGCGGCCACGAGGAGATAGGCCGGGCGGGCAAAGGGTTGGCATCCCGCATCGAACACTGCGCGAAGAACCTGCGCTGAACTGACTGCGGCTGGCACCTGATGTGCAGTCCACTGTGCGCCGTTCACCTCCACAGCGTTCAAGACGAGCGTTGGGGTACCGCTGGCATTAGGTTTCGCGTTGAATACTGTCGACAGGGTGCCGTGACGAGCGATCACTGCCCGCCACGCCTGTTCCACATCATCGGTGGTCGTCGGCCCCGGCAGATCCAGCGCAACGGCCATCCACGAACCCGGGCGTTGACCCAGGCTGACGTGACGCC
>JBATUU010000315.1:0-5073 GCA_049671385.1 Ornithinimicrobium sp.
TCTGCGCTAGCTGGAGGCTCGCAGATACCTGCCGAAGTGCGGAACCGTGAAGGCGATATGCCCGCGCTCTGCTGAATAGATCAGCCCCTTCTTCAGCAGCGCGTCACGGGCCGGCGACAGGGATTGCGGCTTGCGATCAAGGTATGTGGCCACGTCAGCCGTCGTGACTGACTCAATATCGTCCATCGCTGACTCGCCGTGTCCCTGCGTGCCTTCGCCGGCCGCTTGACTCTGGCTCTGGCCCATCGAGTCAACCCACAGATCAGCCATCGCCCGTAGGTACTCACGCTCGCCTGGAGTTGCCCGTTCAAAGCGCGAGCCGAAGAAGCCGACCGCCAACTCACCCTCGGCTTCGGGAGCACCAGCACGCACGTCTTCAGCCGTGATCGGCGACGTCGGGGCGTGATCCCATACCGCCTTGCCGTAGGCCTGGATGAAGTACGGGTAGCCGCCAGTGGCCGCATACATCGCGTTGAGCGCGTCATCGCTGAAGTCAGCGCCCTCGTCCTGGGCCGGCGCACGCAAGGCCCGTTCGGCTTGGGCCGCGTCGAGTCTGTCAATACGTGAGTATCGAAAGAGGCGTTCGGAGTATGACTTGCTCGCGGACAACACCGACGGCACGTGGGGCAAGCCGGCACCGACAATAATCAGCGGCAAGGTGGATTGGCTGAGCTCATGACAGGCGGCACACAGCGCGGAGACATCTTCGGGGCCGAGGTCCTGCATCTCGTCGATGAAGATCGCCACACCCTTGCCTTGATCAGCGGCCAGACCCGCCACGTCCGTCAGGAGCTCAACGAGATCGATTTCGATATCGCCTGAGTCGGCCCGACCGTTGACCGCTGGAGCGTCGATGCCGGGGTTCCATCGGTCCCGCAGTTTGGCGCCGGGCGCATCGCGCTGAGCAAACGCCTTGAGGACACCCAAGACATGGTCGAGCTCTTCGCCGCGCGGATGACCCAACTCGCGGATCGCCATGTGCAACGCCGCCGCCATCGGTCGCCGAAGTTGTTGGTCTGGTCGAGCCTCCAATTTGCCGGTGCCCCACTTCGCGCGGACTGCCGTGGATCTCAGCGTATTGAGCAGGACGGTCTTGCCGACACCCCGCAACCCGGTCAGCACCATCGAGCGCTCAGGCCGCCCGCGAGCAATCCGCTCCAACACGACCGCGAACTTCTCGAGCTGCTCGTCTCGCCCAGCAAGCTCGGGTGGGCGCTGGCCCGCGCCGGGGGCATAGGGATTGGTGATCGGGTCCACGATCAGACTGTATGCAGCAATCTAGTGTTTCTGTCAGACCCGGCGATAGAGTGGTATGCGCGTGTCGAGGCGACACCACATGCGCGTCCAAGAACTCGACCTCAGCGCCACCAACACCCCACCTACGCTGGTGTGGTGAAACCCAACACCCTCAGCTCGGCGCCACTCGGGACCCGGGTGGTCGTGCGCTACCTGATAGAGGACGGTGAGCGGGCGACCGATGTGCTGGGGACACTGACCGAGCGCACGGCGCATTCGATCACCGTCGATAGTCCCACTGGACTCGTTGAAATCGCATCGAGCACCATCGTGGCGGGCAAGGAGGTCCCGCCACCGCCGGCACGTCGGAACCGACTCGGTGGCTAGTGGCTAGTGGCTAGTGGCTAGTGGCTAGGCGATGATGCGACCGTCGGGTCGTCGTCGCCCTCGGAGACCATTTCCTTGTTCGCCTCGGCCCAGGCTTGCATGCCGCCCTCCACATTGACCGCGTCGAACCCCTCTTTGCGCAGATACTCGACTGCTTGGCTCGAGCGACCACCGCTGCGGCACACCACGGCGATGCGCTCGTTGATGTCGATGTTGCCCAGGCTGGTGCCGAGGCTGCGCAAGGGTGAGTTGCGAGCGTTAGGCGCATGCCCCGCTGCCCACTCTTCGTGAGTGCGGACGTCAAGCATGCGCTCGTCGTCTGCGAGATCGTTGACGGAGATGGTGGGCATGTCTGTGGAATCGCTCATTTTTCTATCCTGACAGAGCACGGACGCAGCGCAACCCGTGGCAGCGCCTGTGTCGTCGCAAACCCCTACTTCAGTAGCCTCGACATGCCGCGATCGGCCAGCGGCTTCCCTTTGGTCTGACACGTGGCGCAGTACTGCAGAGCCGAGTCGGCGAAGCGCACCTCGCGCACGATGTCGCCGCATACCGGGCAGTCTTCACCGGTGCGGCCATGCACAGCCATGCCGGACCGCTTGGCATCTTTCAACTCCGCGGCAGGCTTGCCACTGGCCACGCCGATGGCCTCGCGCAGCCGGTCCTGCATCGCTGCATAGAGCACGTCGACCTGTTCCTCGCTCAGTGATGCCGCCAAGGCAAACGGTGACATCTTTGCCGCATGCAAGATTTCGTCCGAGTATGCGTTGCCGACGCCAGCGAGCACCTTTTGGTCACGCAAGAGTCCCTTGATCTGGCTACGCCGATCGCTGAGGATCTCGCCGAACTGCTCACGCGTGAAGTCAGCGCCCAGCGGATCCGGGCCAAGCGCCGCGACGCCCGGCACCGATTGCGCATCCGGCACGATGTAGGCAGCCAAACCCTTGCGCGTGCCTGCCTCCGTCAGGTCGAAGCCCGACTCATCGTCCAATCGGACCCGCAGTGCGATCGGCGACCGCCCCGGGCGCAGCCGCTTGGTCGACAATTTCTCAGACCATCGCATCCACCCTGCCCGAGCCAAGTGGAAGATCAAGTGGGTGCCATCGACGTCGAGATCGATGAATTTCCCGTGCCGGGTCACCTCATCAATCGGCCGACCGGCCAGCGCATCGGGGGCGGGGTCGAAGGTCTTGAGCACTGCCACCGAGCCCAGCTCGACATCGGTGACATATCGGCCCACAACTCGTTCGCTCAGGAAATCCACGAGGGCGTGGACCTCTGGCAACTCCGGCATCTCAACCTCCCGAGGTCAGAGCGACGGCACCCAGGACGATGGCTTGAGCCGGCCCATTCGCTGCCGCGCGCTCTGCACCAGAGTATGCAGGGTGAACCCGTCCGGTGCCTTGACCATTGGCACATCGCTCGTGTGCTTGATGGGGAGTAACTCATCGGTGGCCACCGGCAGACCGTGCGAGAGCACCTGCTGGCCGGGCGTCAACTGCCTGATAGCGATGACCTCGACAGCGTCCGGGTGAGCCCGCGCGAAGTCACCGTAGAGGGCTGGGTCGTGTTGTCCGTCATCACCCACCAAGATCCATCGCATATTCGGGAACTCAGAGGCCAAGCGCTCAAGCTGACTGCGCTTATGCATCTGCCCACTCCGGAACCATCCGGTATTGGTCGGGCCCCAGTCGGTCAAGAGCAGCGGCCCCAGCGGGTAGTCGTGGCGTCTCAAAAACCTAGTCAGGGTCGGAGCGGTGTTCCAGGCGCCCGTTGACACATAGAACATCGGCACGTTGTCGGACTCCAAGAGCAGTGAGCGATAGAAGCTGGGCATCCCCGGCACCTCCTCGCGCCCCTGCTCAGAGCGCACGAAGGTATTCCAACCGGCGATCAAGGGCCGGGGCAGGTGGGTGATCATGACGGTGTCGTCGATATCGCTGACAATCCCCAAGGGTGCCTGCGCGTCCACGACGTTGCACGGGATCTGCACCTGATCACCATTGATCGTGCTGAGCTCGGCGTCGTGCCACCCCGGCTCCAGTCCATGACCAGGCACCATCGCGTCGATATATCCCCCGCGGTCGGTGCGCATCACGATCGAGGCCTGACCGATCCGGATCCGGACGGGGGTGTTCATTGCCGGTGCGGTGACGAACGCACGCCAGCCACGGCGAGTCAGATCGACTTCTTCGTATTCTTGGCGCGAGATCGCGGCGCCGTCGGAACGGCCGAACGCCTCGACATCTCTTTCTTGGCTCAGCAGGACCCGGGCCATCACCCGCACCTGTCCAGCCGTGCCATAGCCGGTGTACCCGATCAGCCGCTCTTGCCAGCCACGTGCACGAAGCACGGCCTCGATGTTTGAAAAAAATGTGTCCTCAATGAGGGCAGAAATGTGCGGACGCGCCATGGTGCACAGCCTACGGCCGCGGGGGCAGATCGGTTGCGCGGTGCTGTGTGACGTTGTGAGCAGCCGAGCCGCGCAGTGGCATCTCAGTCACGCACGGAGGACGGTGCCACGTTGCCGCCGCGCAGGTCAGCGACGGTTCGCACCAACTTCTGACCCAGATCGAGAGCAGCCCAGGTTGGGCCATCCACCACGCCGGTCGCCTCGATCCCGGCCTCAGTCTGCGCGGCTCGCACCGCTTCAGCTGTCATCGGCCCGAAGACGCCGTCGGGGTCGGCACCGACCATCTCCTGAGCGATCTCGACGATCAATCCTTCATCGCCTTCAGCCACCGTGGTGCGTCGATAGGGCAGTGTCGGGTCCTCTTGAAGTTCCAGGGCGTACCACAACAAGGGGCTGGTCTCTTCGCTGGGCGTCAACCATGGGTGCTCGGTGGTGAAGTCAAGCAGCGCCTGCGCAGTCTGCGGCCCGAAGTCGCCGTCTACACCTGTGTCCAGGCCCTGCTGCAGCGCCTCAACCGCGGGGCCAGCGTCACCTCGGGTCAACACCTCACGTCGGTATGGCGTGTACGCAGTGGTCATGAAGTCTTCCAGCGGCACGGGGCCCACTTCGATCCCCGTCTCGCAGGCGGTCGTCCGCACACCTTGTCCGACCGCCATCTCCTCAGTCGTGACGCCCTCACAGGGGCCGTAGTCGACCTGCTCCAGCGGCACGCCGGTCCACCAGGAGGTGCGCATCATGGCGCCGTCCCAGCTGAAGGAGAGGTGAATGTGGTCGGTGTGCGCAGACTGGCCGACATACCCTTGCCAGCCGTTGCCGTTCGGTCGCCATGAGTGCGCGTTCCAGATGATCGACTGGATGCCGAAGCGCTTGGCCATTTCGCCATCGTTATCGGTGAGCCAGGTGACAAGGCCATCGCCGATCCGACGATCACTCGGCGATCCTGCGTTCAGCGGCCAGTCAATCGCCCGTCCATCGTGGTGGTCTGACTTCTGATTGATACACGTTCGCGAAGTCGTGTAGTACGGGCGGTCATAGTG
>JBATUU010000316.1:0-1746 GCA_049671385.1 Ornithinimicrobium sp.
TGCTGCAATCCTCCGAGCAACTCCGCGAACGCATCCGCTCGGTGATCACCCACCGTTTCACCGCTGATGAGTGGGAAGACGCATTTGCGGCTGCACGCTCCGGCGAGTGCGGAAAGGTGATCATGGACTGGAGCTGAGGTCAGGCCACGACGCACCCGTCCACCCCATTGCCCAATCCGGGCACACCCGAGGCATAGGAGTCACACCATGTTCGCCTTTCAGGCCGAGTTGGCGCAGGAGCTGACCGAGATACGCGAGGCCGGATTGTTCAAGACCGAGCGGGAGTTGACCACACCGCAGTCGGCGCATGTGGCAACCACCTCCGGTGCAGCACTGAATTTCTGCGCCAACAACTACCTGGGCCTGGCCGACCACCCCGAGGTGGTCGCGGCGGCGCGAGATGCGCTGGACGAATGGGGATTCGGTATGGCCTCGGTCCGGTTCATCTGTGGCACTCAGACTCAGCATCGCGAGTTGGAGCTGGCGATTGCTGATCTGTCCGGAACGCCCGATGCGGTGTTGTTCGCGTCGTGTTTCGACGCCAACGGCGGAGTTTTTGAGGTGTTGTTCGGCCCGCAGGACGCGATCATCTCCGATGCGCTGAACCACGCGTCGATCATCGACGGAGTGCGCCTGAGCAAGGCCAAGCGCCTCCGCTATGCCAATCGCGACATGGCCGACTTGCGGACCCAACTCGAGGCTGCGAAAAGTGCTGAGGCTCGCCGGTTGGTCATTGTGACCGATGGTGTGTTCTCGATGGATGGTTACTACGCACCGCTGGAGGAGATCTGCGATCTTGCCGACGAATTTGGCGCGATGGTGTTCGTCGATGACTGCCACGCGACCGGCTTCGTCGGTGAGAACGGTCGGGGCACGGCTGAGCACTGCGGTGTCCTCGGCCGGGTCGACATCATTACCGGCACGCTCGGCAAAGCGCTCGGTGGGGCCAGCGGGGGGTATGTCGCGGCCCATCCCGAGGTGGTGGCATTGTTGAAACAGCGTGCTCGGCCGTACCTGTTCAGCAATGCTGTGGCGCCCTCCGTGGTGGCTGGGTCGATGAAAGCGCTGCAGATCGCACGCGATGCCGTCGAGCCGCGTGAGCAACTACGCTCCAATACCGCGTTGTTCCGAGTGTTGATGGATGAGGAGAGTTTCGAGCTCCTCCCTGGCACTCACCCGATCACACCGGTGATGTTCCCCGGCGACGATGGGGCCAGGCAAGCGGCAGCCATTGCGGACGCAATGTTGGCGAAGGGGGTCTATGTGATTGCGTTCAGCTTCCCCGTGGTGCCACGCGGCCAAGCCCGGATCAGAGTCCAACTCTCGGCCGCACATACCGAGCAGGACGTTCGGGACTGTGTGGCGGCCTTCGTGGCCGCGCGGGACGAGGTCGGTTAGAGCCAGCCGGAGCGGCGAAAGGCGCGGTAGAGCGCCAAGCAGATGCTGAGCATCAAGAGCAGCGCCAGTGGGTAGCCCCAGGTCCATCCCAGCCCTGGCATGTGCTGGAAGTTCATGCCGAAAACTCCAGCCAACAGGGTGGGCACCGCAGCGATGGCTACCCAGGCACTGATCTTGCGCATGTCGTCGTTCTGTTGCACACCGACTTGAGCCAGGTGGGCGTTGAGCACATCGGTCAGCAGGTTGTCGTAGGAGTCGATGTGCTCGACCACGTGGGTCAGATGGTCCCCGACATCGCGAAACTGCAACCGCAATTCTTCAGAGGTGATGACCCGCTGGTCTTGGTAC
>JBATUU010000317.1:0-1606 GCA_049671385.1 Ornithinimicrobium sp.
CACCAGACGCCCGCATCACGATTGTCTTCTCGGACTTTGTCGATCTTGAGACATTGTCGACCGAAACCGTGACAGTGCGTCCGGTGAACGGTGAGGCGCTAAGTGGTATTTACACTTACCAATTCAACCAACTTTCCTTCAGCCCGGACGTGCCATTCTTGGCCGACACCACTTATGAGGTGGTGATGCCCACCGATGGTTTGATGGATGCAATGGGCAATGGCCTTTCAGAAGAGACGGTCATGCGCTTCTCGACGGGCAGCACTGTGACCATCCCGGATCCTCCGATGGTGGGAACTGGCGGGGCGACAATGATGGGAACCGGCGGCACTGGAACCGTCGATCCGACGGGAAGTGGTGGCGGGTTCGTTGCCCCGACCACAAGCGGGGGCAGCACCGCCGCCGGTACCGGTGGTGACTCTGGTGGCGCTGTGACGCCTGGAGCTTCAGATCCAAGTGGGTCGTTCGAGTCGGGGGGGTGTGCAGTGTCGCCTATCGATGGCACTGGCAATCACGTCCTCGGATTCGGACTCTTGGGGGCTCTCGTTGCTTTTGCGCGACGCAAGCGTCGGTGGATCTGATCGGCTTGAGCATGCGACCCATCAAATCGGCGCGTCTTCTCGGGCTGGTCTTCCTGCTCTCATCCCAGACCGCCTGGGCTGTAGACGTAGTCGCTCGCGTGAACACTCCTTATCCAACAGAGACCGAGGTGGAGTTTGCTGCGAACGCCGTCGGCACCGGGGACATTACGTTCACCTGGGACTTTGGCGACGGGACGGAAAGCGAAGCTAGCACGGAAGGCACGGCCACCCACGTCTATGATAAGCCGGGTCACTACTCGGTGATCGTTGTAGCGCGTGACGATTCAGGTGTGCGCAGTTACAGTTTTCTTCAGGCTGTCCACCGGCCCCTCCCGGCACGTCCGCCCACGGCATCCTCGACGATTGTCTTCGATCGCTCTCGCAATCGGGTCTGCAACGTCAACTCTGACAACGACACCCTGAGCTGCATTTCGGCAGAAACCTTTGACCTCCAGTTTGAAGTGCCCGTCGGGGACCACCCGCGCACTCTTGCCGTTTCCCAGGATGGAACCATTTGGGTGGTGGGGCAGGACGACGCCTCCGTCTCGGTGTTGGACGCGGACGGGGCACTCTTGCACACCGTTCAACTTCCGTACGCGAGCAAGCCCTTCGGTATCGCGATGAATTCGGAGAGGGGCGTCGCCTACGTGACCCTCCAGGGGAGTGGGCAGCTCGCCGAACTGGATCTCTCCAACGGAGAGGTCTTGCGGCTTGTCGAAGCCGGGCCTTGGGCGACCGGCGTCAGTGTCGATCCGACGGGCGAGCGAATCTTCGTGACGCGCTTCATCTCTCCGTTGGATCATGGCGAAGTCGTCGAGCTGAGTGCGATTGATTTGAGCATCGAGCACACATTCGAGCTTGTCACAGACCCAGGGCCTGACACGGAAGCTTCCGCTCGAGGAGTTCCCAACTACTTACGACAAGTTTCTGTGAGTCCTGACGGAGCCTTCGCCTGGGTTCCTTCGAAGAAGGACAACACCGTGCGGGGTGAGGCTCTGGACGGTCAGGCGCTCACTTTCGAGACG
>JBATUU010000318.1:0-2303 GCA_049671385.1 Ornithinimicrobium sp.
GGTGCACTCTGCCCAGCGACACCGGGGTGGCCCCCGACCGCAGCGGCGGTAGGTACGGCGTGTTTCACGACGACATCGGGGGCAGCGGGTCGGGCGGGCGAGACCGCATACGAACGAGGCACCGGCGTGGAGAAGTCCACGCCCGCTCGTTGATGGCGTCGTTCCAGCACGCGCATCGCCTCGGAGAATCGGTCCACCGAGCGTGCAGTCGCAATGTGATCGCGGCGGCGCACCCAATGCTGCATCAGATAGGCAGCCCAAATAGCCAAGATCACCGCGAAGATCAGGCTGCTGGGGGGCACAGAGTCACGGTATGTGCTGCCGACCGGCCATCTAGGCAGCCGCGCGGTGTGTCGCTGAAGTGACGGATGTTACCTACGGGGTGCGGTCAGCATGCTCGCGCAGCCTTCGCACCAATGACCCAGCCAACGGGTCGCCCTGCACCACCGCAAAGCACCGATGATCGCGCCACTGTCCGTCCACGTGCATCAACGAGCGTCGCAGCCCCTCCTCGGGCAATCCCAGACGCCCGGCCACGGCCAGACTCGCAGTGTTCTCGGGACGGATGTTGACCTCGATCCGATGCAACCCCACATCGGTCAGTCCGTAGTCCAACGCCATCGCCAGCGCCCAGGTCGCTATCCCCCGCCCGGTAACCCCCTGGTCGAGCCAATATCCGGCTGCGCCGCTGCACCGCGATCCCCACTGGATGTCGAAAAGGTGCATTTGACCGACGGGCGCCCCGTCGACGTCGATCACAAAGGGCACCAGCCGCCCCTCGCCAGCCGCCTTGTCATAGGTGCGCCGAAGCCGGCGAAAACTCGGCACCGACTGCAGCCCGGCGGGCGGGGTCGACTCCCACGGCTGGAGCCACGCCCGATTCCGCGATCGCAGGTCCTGCCAGCACCTCTTGTCATCACGCTGCAACGGTCGAAGCGTGATCAGCGGCCCTCCGGGCTGCCGGGTCTGTATGTGGTGCGGCCAGGTCCACATCACGAATCCGGCCGGGACCAGTCTCCCGATCGCCCACCCGACTTGGCCATCACTCGGACATCGGTGATGACGGCGCTCTTATCAACCGCCTTGATCATGTCGATCAGACCTAGCGCCGCCACCGACACACACGTCAGCGCCTCCATCTCGACTCCGGTGCGGTCCGCGGTGCGCACGGTTGCTGAGATGTCCACCCCGCCGTCGTCTACGTCGAGATCCACCTCGACGGCGTGCACAGCTACCGGGTGGGCCAGAGGCACTAGGTCCGGAGTGCGCTTGGCAGCTTGTATGCCGGCTAGTCGGGCGACCCCCAACGCGTCGCCTTTGGGCGCAGTCCCGGTGCGCAATGCAGCGACCGCGGCATCGCTCAGCAGCACCCGTCCGCGGGCGGTGGCCGCACGAGCGGTCACCGCCTTGCCGCTCACATCAATCATGTGAGCAGTGCCATCGGCACGCAGATGGTTGAGGTCGCTCATCGCTCTTCGGCGGCGCTTAGGCGGGCTTCCAACTCGCGACGGTCCCTGAGCAGCACGATCTGCACGGTGCCGCCCGCCTCGACCTCGCTGGTCTCGGCATCAACCACGGCCAAGGCGTCAGCCTGCGCCAGCGCGCCGACCATATGCGACCCGTGCCCACCGGCCGGACGCACAGCGAACACGCCAGTGCTGTCTCGCTCGACGCGCACTCGCGCAAACTGCGCCTTGCCGTCGGGGCTCTTCCAGCCCTGATGCACCACGGCCGAGTGAGTGACCGTCTCATATGAGCCACCTGCGCGCTGAGCCAACGCGGGTCGGACGAAGACCTCAAAACTGACCAGAGCGCTGACCGGGTTGCCAGGCAGTGTGAAGACGGGCACCTTGCGCTTACCCATGACGCCGAAGCCTTGGGGCTTGCCCGGTTGCATCGCTACCTCACCGAACTCCATCGATCCCCTGCCACTGAGCACCGCCTTGACCGCGTCATAGGCACCCTTGCTGACCCCACCGGTGGTGATGATGGCGTCGGCGTGGCTGAGATGATGTTTCATCTCAGCCTTGACGACCGTTTCCTCATCGGGCCAGTGTCCAGCGTGCACAACGAAGAACCCGGCCTCGCGCACCGCCGCCGCCAACATCGGCCCGTTGGAGTCCACGATCTGCCCCGACATGATCGGCTCGTCGACCGAACGCAGCTCATCACCCGTCGAGACAACCACCACGCGCACCGGCGCGGTCACGTGCACGTGGCCGACCCCCGCGGAGGAGATCGCCGCGACCTGCGGGGCGCGGAACGTGGTGCCGGCCTGGACCACCACGTCGCCGGCGCGCAGG
>JBATUU010000319.1:0-18459 GCA_049671385.1 Ornithinimicrobium sp.
GCTCAGTTCGGCGACTTCGTCAATGGCGCTCAGACGATCATGGATGAGTTCATTTCCTCCTCGGAGCAGAAGTGGGGCCAACACTCTTCTGTGGTCCTTTTGCTGCCGCATGGGTATGAGGGACAAGGACCGGACCACTCCTCGGCTCGGATCGAGCGCTTCCTGCAGTTGTGCGCCGAAGACAACATGCGGGTCGCCTATCCCTCCACCCCTGCCTCCTACTTCCACCTTTTGCGGCGACAGGCGCACGCTCGACCGCGCAAGCCGCTTGTCGTGTTTACCCCCAAGGGCATGCTGAGACAGAAGGCCGCCGGTAGCGAACCAGAGGACTTCACCACCGGAGTCTTCGAGCCGGTGCTGGCAGATCGCAACGCCAGCGCCATCGACCCGGACACTGTCGATCTCGTGCTGCTCGCCTCCTCCAAGCTGGTGCATGATCTGGGTGATGCGCGAGAGAAGCGAGAGGACACCCGCACCGCGATTCTGGGCATCGAGCAGTTGTATCCCTGCCCGGCGCGCGAGCTGGCCAAGGCAGTGGCGATATACCCGAATGCTCACATCCGGTGGGTCCAGAACGAGCCTAGAAACCAGGGCGCGTGGCCCTTCATGGCGATCAATCTGCCCGACGACCTCGCCCATCACGGCGAGAAGCGCCAGATCAGCGTGGTGTCCCGAGCAGCGGCGGCATCCCCGGCGACCGGGTCGGCCAAGGTGCACGCCATGGAGCAAGAAGACCTGATCAAGACGGCCTTCGATCGGTGAGTGACGTTAACCACCCAGAGCCCGACGTCTCTGCGCCGCTGCCCGATGGCTGGACGTCGGTCCATCCCGAACTCGCAGATGTCGACGATCTCGTCCGCCTTCTGCGACGCCACGAGCGGGAGGCGCGCGGATTTCCCGGGGCCGACAGTGAGACTGTGGCAGCGGAAGTCACCGGACGCGGGGCGCAAACTCGCACACACCTGGTCATCAAAGACGACAGCGGCCGCGCCCGCGGGTGGGTGAACTGCCACGATCGCGCCTCGCAGCGCGTGTTAGTGGGCGTGACTGTTGATCCAGACCTGGACGCCGCGGTCGCCGACCAGGTCGCTGCGCACTGCTTTGCGTTGTCCGAGCATTTTGCGCTCCAGATCATGCAGGACCGCGGGGTGGGCGAGTCGCACATGGATTCCGGAGCTTTCGAGTCCGATGGGCGTCAAGGTCGCTGGCTACAAGAGGCCGGCTTCGAGTTGGTCCGACACTGGTGGCAGATGTCGCGGGAGGTCACTCCCGGTGAACGCACCAGCCTGCCGGAGCCGCGCACCGGCGTCGAGGTGCGACGGGTCCGCCAAGACGACATCGGGATGCCCGACGAGCAGGACCTGCGGGATGTCCACCAGGTGCTGGAAGACTCGTTCGCCGACCACTTCAACTCTTATCGGGAGCCCTTTGAGGACTTTGTGGACCGGTTGCGTGAAGACCCGGGCCACCGCTGGGACCATTGGTGGCTCGCAAGCGTTGATGGCTCGGCTGCCGGCTCCGTCGTAGCGAGCACAACCACCGGCCACCTGGACTCGGCGGGCGAGCCCATTCCGGACGGCTCCTACATCGACTACATGGGGGTCTCGGAGAACGCGCGCGGCCGAGGCGTGGCAAAGGCACTGCTGTACGCGGTGATCGCCGACGCGGCCGCCCGGGGCCGCAACCGAGTCGGACTGGAGGTGGACGCGGACTCCCCCACCAATGCCGACCAGTTGTACACCTCACTGGGTTGGGAGACGGCGTACATCACGCAGTCCTGGCATAAAAGTCTTGGGGCGGACCACGTCACGAAGGTAGAAGGGCAGGAAGTGTGAGCGCGGATCAAGGCGGTTCACCGGTGGAGTTCAACCCGAGCGCTGAGTTCGGGATCAGTGATGGACCCCGCGACATCGGGATGTGTTTTGTCGGTGACGGCTTCGTCGCCGGCTATGGGGACCCCAAGGCGCTCGGGTGGGTGTCGAGGGTGGTCGGTCGCACCAAGACTCACGGCGCCGACTTGAGCGCCTACAACCTGGGCGTACGGGGTGACTCCAGCGCAGAGGTGATGCACCGGTGGCGCTCAGAGTGCGGGCCACGATGGGCCGGGCGGGCCGAACGTCGGCTGATCGTGGGCGTGGGCGCCCGCGATGTCCCGACCGGGGTGAGCACCGCGCGTTCCCGGCTGAACCTCGCCAATGTCCTCGATGAAGCAGCGACGTCTGGCATCGCGACCTTCGTCGTCGGTCCTGCGCCGAGCCTGGACTCTGACCTCAACGTCCGGATCCAGACCTTGGCGGCGGCCCAAGCCGACGTCTGTCAGCGCCGCGGGGTCCCCTTTGTGGACTGCTACGCACCGCTGGTCGAGCACGACCAGTGGCTCTCCGACCTCTCAGCCGGTGATGGGACGCACCCCGGACAGGCTGGGTACGGACTGATTGCTTGGCTTGTCCTGCACTATGGATGGCACCGCTGGTTGCAGCTTCAGGATTGAGTCTCTTGGGTCAGTGACGTGACCCAACTCCACGCCTCCTCATAGGCTTTCTCGCCCGCCTCAACAGGTATGGGGTGTTCCTGCCTGTCGGCGCGTGGGTAACTGCCCAAGTAGCGCACGGTGGCACAGCTGCGGTGCAGGCCAGTCAGCGCTTCGGCCATCCGCGACTCCGAGATGTGCCCGTTTGCTTCGATCGCAAAGCAGTACTGGCCCAATGCCTCACCCGTGGGGCGGCTCTCCAGCCGCGTGAGGTCGACACCCCGGCCCGCGAACTGCTGCAACAAGTCCAATAGTGCACCGGGGTGGTTGTGTCGCAGGAAACCGATCAGCGTCGTGGTATCAGCGCCGGTCGGTGGTGGCGGCGGGACCGGGCACGAAAGCCGGACAAATCGGGTGATAGCGCCTGGACGGTCGGCAATATCGTCATCAAGGGCGATGAGCCCATGCCGAAGACCTGCTAGCGGGGCCGCGATCGCCGCATCATATTCGCCGGCGGCGACCAGCTCGGCAGCGCGTGCGGTGGAGGACTCCGGCAACACATCCGCCTGCGGTGCATGAGAACTCATCCACTCCCGCGTTTGTGCTTGAGCATGTGGATGTGTTGCCACCCGACGCAGCTCTGTCAGCCCCATACCTGGTCGGGTCAGTAGCGCGAACTGCACCGCCACGTGAGCCTCACCGGTGATGACTAAAGGTGCACCACGAATGAGCGCATCCAGGGTGACCGACACCGAACCCTCGACCGAGTTCTCGAACGGGACAATCGCGACGTCTACCTGCCGTTGGGCAACCGCATCCAGTGCCTGCTGGACTGTGCTGACTGCACGAGTATCGGCATCCGGTGCTGCGAGCGCCAGCACAGCCTGTTCGGTGAAGGTACCGCTAGGCCCGAGAAAGGCAACCCTCGATGCAGGCGCTGTCGTAGAGGCAGATGGATCGGACTCGGCGTTCACTCGCCGAACCCTACTGGCCGACTGACTCAGTACGCTCCAGCCCTGTCCGGATTCGCCACAACCTGCACGGTGCGCCACAGGATCATGACGTCCAGCAGTGGGTTCCAGTTCTCGACGTAGTAAAGGTCGAGTCGCACGGCTTCCTCCCATGACAAGTCGCTGCGGCCGCTGATCTGCCACAGCCCCGTCATGCCAGGCTTGACAAGCAAACGCCGGTGCGTGTCGTCTTCGTACTGCTCGACTTCACTTGATAGCGGCGGACGCGGCCCTACCAGGGACATCTCACCGCGTACGACGTTGATCAACTGCGGCAGCTCATCCAAGCTGTATTTGCGGATGAAGGCACCGATCCGAGTCACCCGGGGGTCGTCCTTCATCTTGAACAGCGGGCCCGCACCTTCGTTGCCGTCCATCAACTCAGCCAGGCGGGCTTCGGCGTCGACAGCCATGCTGCGGAACTTGATCAACTTGAAGGGGCGTCCGTCCCGGCCGACCCGCTCCTGGGTGAAGAAGACAGGTCCACGGTCACCGAGGTAGATGATCGAGGCCAGCACCAGCAGCACGGGCGCAATGAAAAGCAGTCCCAACGTTGCACCGACCCGGTCCAGGGTGCGCTTGAAAACCAACTGCGGACCGACGAAGGTCGGAGCCTCCACGTGCAGGAGCGGCAGACCTTGCACCGGGCGAGTCTTGACCCGGGGTCCGGCCACATCCATGATCCCCGGTGCAACGACCAAGTCGATGTCAGTGCCTTCGAGCGCCCAGCCAAGGCGGCGCAAGCCCTCACTGCCTAGACCCGAAGACGACGACACAGCCACCACGTCGACGTCCAGGTCCAGTGCCTGGACCACTGCGTCAGAACTCGAACCGACAACTGAGACCCCACCGATGCGGTTACCGGGGGCGTCGTCAATGCAGGCGCCGAGCACGTTGTACCCCGCGCTCGGGGTGCGGTGCAGCGCGCGGATCAGCGGGGACAGGTCCGCACGGTCGCCGACGAGCAGCACCCGGTCCGAGAGGTGGCCGCGTTTGCGCTGGCTGACCAACCAACGGCGCGCAGTCCAACGACCGGCCAACAGTGCCACTGTGCCTAGCGGGAAGGCGATCATCACGTAGCCGCGAGCGAACTCGAGGCGGAAGACGAAGGACACGATCGCCAAGACCGAGAACAGCCACATCGAGGCACCGAACACCGCGCGGTACTCCTGGATGCCGTGACCGCTGAGGCGGCCGTCGTAGGCGTCTTGCAGGTGCAACATAGCGAGCCAACCGACGACGAGCCCCAGGGAGACCACCCAGTAGCCCAACGTGCCCGATCCTGCCGTGACGCTCAGCTCGGATGCTTGGAATCCGAAACGACCAACCTGAGCAATGGCCACAGCAGACGCGATCAAGACCACGTCGAGCAAGAGGAGCAGACGCAGGTAACCCTGCAAGTAGCGCCGAGCCCGGTGTGGCCGGGTGGGCCGTGGACCAGTGGGTCCGGGGCCTTCGAAGTGTGGGGGGAGGACAAAGTGAGTAGTGCCGCTGCGCTCCTGGGTGGGGCTCTGCAGTGCGGCATTCGGCGCGAGTGACGCGCCGGGCTCAAGCGTGGTGGTCATACGAAGTCCTTGTTTCTGCGCTCATTTGCGTGGAGTGGGCAGGCATCCCCAGTGATGGCCTTGACCGAATCTTTACCAACCATAGACATACTAGACACTCAGTGTCCAATGCTTGGTAATAAATTATCCATATAAGAACCTTCGACCCGAGATATAGGCGTGCAGGCTGTGCTCGCGAGCACAATGGTCAAGAAACGGTAAAGGTTGGCGACATTGGATCGGGTCGGTGGCACGATGACCCTCGGCACGCACACTCCCTGACGAAAGGCGCCACTATGACCCGCCCCACGAGCCCCTGGCTCGCCACGACCGCTTCATTGGCCGCTCTCACGCTCACACTGGCGGCCTGCGGCTCCGAGGAGGAGTCGACTACCGAGGACTCCTCACAGGAGGAGTCCAGCGAGGGCAGTGAGGCCGCCGAGATGGTGCCCGCGGACATCGCCGACAGCGGCACACTGCGCGTTGGCACGGACGCTTCTTATGCACCCAATGAATTCTTCGATGCCGATGGGGAAACAATCATCGGTATGGATATCGACCTATTCGACGCTGTTGCAGCAGAACTCGGCTTAGAGACCGAATATCAAAGCGCCGACTTTGCGTCCATCATTCCTGGCGTGGCCAGCGATAAGTTCGACGTAGGCGTATCAAGTTTCACGGTCAATGAAGAACGCATGACTGAAGTCAACATGGTCAGCTATTTCAGTGCAGGCACGCAGTGGGCGGTGGCATCCGGCAATCCCGAAGGCGCCGATCCGGATGCCCCATGCGGTCTCAAGGTTGCCGTTCAGGCCAACACAGTGCAGGACCAAGAGGACCTACCACCCAAGGTGGAGGCGTGTGAGGCCGACGGCAACCCCATGGAGGTGCAGCAGTACGAGGGCCAGGATCAAGCCACCAGTGCCCTGGTCTCGGGCAAAGCCGACGCGATGTTGGCCGACTCACCAGTGGTCTCCTACGCGATCCAGCAAGTCGGTGGTGATATTGAATCGGTCGGCGAGGTGTACGACGCCGCTCCCTATGGTTACGTCATCGGCATGGAGAACACCGAACTGGCAGAAGCGATTGCCACCGCACTGACTGCGATCGCTGAGGACGGCTCGTATACCGGCGCCCTTGAGCAGTGGGGCCAAAGCGACGGTGCGATCGACGACTTCGCGGTCAATCCGACCCCATGAGCGCTGGCCCACCGCCCGAACACTCAGAGCGCCACTCAGGCGCCGAACGACCGGGGCGCATCGACGCTGTTCCAGTCCGGCACCCCGGGCGGTGGGTCGCAGTCGCGGTGATCACTGTGTTGGTGGCGATGTTCATCAACATGCTGGTCACCAACGAGGCCTTCGAATGGTCATTCGTGCTGGAGAGCATGACATTGGAACCCGTCTTACGAGGTCTTTTGCTGGGCACGCTCTGGATCACCGTGTTGGCCATGCTTATCGGGGTGACCGTCGGCGTGACGCTTGCCGTCATGCGGCTCTCGCCCAATCCCGTGCTGTCCTACGTGGCCTTCGTCTTCATCTGGTTCTTCCGCGGCGTGCCGCGCCTTGTTCTGCTGACCATCATGGGTGCCCTGGGAGTGCTCTTCGAGGGCGGCATGGACATCGGTGTGCCGTTTGACCACCTGATCCTGGCTGTGATGGGCATCGACGGTGACCTGCGGTTCCTCAACATCGATGCCAATACGGTCTTCGTGGGCGTCACCGGCGGAGCGATCGGTTTGGGCTTGAGTGAAGCCGCCTACATGGCCGAGATCGCCCGAGCCGGGATCACGTCCGTTGACGAGGGCCAGCGAGAAGCGGCTCAAGCGCTCGGCATGACCCCGTCGAACACGATGCGTCGGATCGTGCTGCCACAGGCCATGCGAGTGATCGTCCCACCCACCGGCAATGAGCTGATGTCCATGGTCAAGGACACATCGCTGTTGGTCGGCATCCCCGTGACCAATGAGCTCTTCTTCCAACTCACCGCGGTCGGATCGCGCACCTTCAAAGTCGTTCCCGTGCTGACCGCAGCGTGTCTGTGGTACCTCATCATCGGCAGCATTCTCATGGTGGGGCAGTACTTCTTGGAGAAGCGTTTCAATCGCGGGTATGGCGCTCGCGCCAGCACGCCGGCGACCGCCTCAGCCGATGCGGCTGAGGACACCGCCACGTCACGCGGGGACGGTCGGTCATGAACGAGCCTCTGGTCCGAGCCGTCAACGTCACGAAGGCTTTCGGGGACAACGACGTTCTCAAGGGTATCGACTTGGATGTGCTGCCCGGCCAGGTGGTGACCTTGCTGGGTCCATCGGGCTCGGGCAAGACCACCTTCCTGCGTTGTATCAACCAACTCGAGACCATTGACGGGGGGCGGATCTACGTCGATGGCGACTTGATGGGCTACGAATACCGTGGTGACAGATTGCACCAGCTGCCCGACAAACGCATCGCGGCTCAACGGCGCGAGATCGGTATGGTTTTCCAGCGATTCAACCTCTTCCCCCATAAGACGGTTTTGGACAACATCTGCGAAGCACCCATGATTGTGCAGCGCCGCAAGCGATCTAAGGTGAGGGACGAGGCGCTGGAATTGCTGGCTCGAGTGGGCCTGGGGGACAAGGCCGATGCCTATCCCAATCAGCTGTCCGGTGGGCAACAACAACGTGTCGCGATTGCTCGCGCCCTGGCGATGTCACCGAAGTTGATGCTCTTTGACGAGCCGACGTCCGCGCTGGACCCTGAGTTGGTCGGTGACGTCTTGGCCGTGATGCGTGACCTCGCCGAGTCAGGAATGACGATGATCGTGGTCACTCACGAGATGAGTTTTGCGCGCGAAGTCGCCGACGAAGTTGTCTTCATGGACGGCGGCGTTGTGGTCGAGGTTGGCTCGCCCGCCTCGGTGTTGGTCAATCCACAGCATCAACGCACTCAGGACTTCTTGAGCCGGGTCACCGCTCACGCCGAAGACGGCGGCGTGATCGAGCACGTCCCCGACCATGTGCGTCAGCCCGGAGAGGCAACCTCCTGAGGCTGCGCGCTCGCATCCCCCGCCTTGTGCTCGCCCGGGTGCACGGTAGGTCGATGGAGCCTGGCCTCAGAAATGGTCAGCTGCTCCTCGTTCGACGGGCCGACGATGCCGCTCCAGCGCCGAGAGTCGGACAGCTGGTCGTGGTGACGTTGCCACCGGACCCCGCTGGTCGTGCACGGCCGCTAGCCGTCAAACGACTGACTCGCATCGAGGACGACGGTGGGCTGTGGGTCGAGTCTGACAACACAGCCGATGTGCATCGGATTGACTCGTGGACGGTTGGGGCTCTGCCGCGTTCTGCGCTGGTCGCAACGACCTGCCTCAAGATGCCGGGCTGAGCACTTTCACCGCGTCGGGTAACCAACGCCCCATGCGCCGCGCCATCAAGGCATACTCCGACTGCGGCCCTCCATACGGGTCGTCGATGTCCAGATCGGCCGCCTCCACCGTGCCGACCACTGCGGGCCGATGGTTCACCACCGCCCGTGCCACCGAGCGCACCCACTGCGACATCTCACCGTCGCCTGCCGGGCCGTGGGTCGAGTTCTGCGAGGCTGACCACGCAGGCGTATGTCCAAGAGCCAGTGCCAGCTCGGGCAGCAGCACCGCTCGACGGAGCACCGCCGGGGCGAGTTGCACCGCCGAACTGCGGTGCGTGCGGGTCGCACAGATCACCAGGTCTGCGCTGGTGAGGTGCCCGGCCATGAGGCGGCGCGCCCGGAAGTCGCCACCATCTATGCCCTCCTGCGCGAGGAGGTCCGCCGAATGCGGAGTCATCGACTCCCCGTGCAGACCCCGCACTCCCGCGCTGGACACCTCGAAGTGCCCGGGGCCCCATACCCGATCCAGGCGGTCGCGCAGGAGGTACTCGAGGTAGGGCGAGCGGCACACGTTGCCGGTGCAGACGACCAGGATGGAGGCGGTGCCTTGACTTAGGCCCACAGCACGTCCGCGACGGAATCGTGGGCATGTGGACTGCTCCATCGCGGGCCCACGGCGCGCACACAGATGTCCCGCACTCCCTCGGCTCGCGGCGAATCCCCGCTGCTGCGGGTGAGTGAGATCTCCAAACGGTCCTCTCCCAACGACTCGGCGAGGCCGGCTCCCCACTCGACCACTGTCACCGCAGCCTCCATCTCAGCGTCGAGGTCCAGATCGTCCAGCTCGGCTTGGGCGCCCAACCGATAGGCGTCCACGTGCACCAATGCAGGGCCCCCGACCAGCGAGGGATGCACCCGAGCAATCACAAAAGTCGGCGAAGTGATCGGGCCACGCACGCCCAGCCCGTCGCCAAGGCCTTGGGTCAAGGTCGTCTTGCCTGCGCCGAGCTCCCCGGTCAGCAACACCAGGTCACCCGGAACCAACAAGCCGGCCAACCGCCTCCCGAGGTCGTGGGCATCGCCTGCGGTGCTGACCACCGATCGCAGCTCGGTCACGACGCGATCCCCACAGTCAACGCACGCCGCCCCCGGCCACGCCGAAGGTTGGTGCTGTGCAGCGTCACTAGACTGCGATCGCGACGGCCCGTTGGTGCTTGCTGTTGCCCTCCTAAGACCCGAGACACCCGCCGCAACAGATCGAGCAGATGGTCCGTGATCAACTCAGGGTGTTCCACAACCATCACGTGGCCGGCCCGTCGCACAACGACATACTCCGCGTCTGGTATCGCCTGAGCAAGCGCGTCGCTATGCCGCATCGGCGTCAGCACGTCCCGGTCACCGACCATGATCAGGGCCGGCAGGTGCTCCAACGCGGACAGGGCCTGCTCCTTGTCGTGAGCGGTCAGGGTCGGCGCAAAGGCCGAGGTGACCTCGAAGTCGGTCTCGAGCATCATCTGGGCTGTCAACATTGTCACGGGCGTGGGCACCCGCGAACCGAACGACGAGGCTGCCACCGCCGGCCGCCCCAGCCAGGGCACCGTGGTCAGCACGCGTGCAACACGGTCTTGATAGGGCGCGAGCGCGGCAGTTGCCCGCGGTCCGAGTCGGTTGATGACATCGCCACCCCGTCTGCCGAGTCCCCAATCGACCTCGTGCATCTGTCCACCACTGCTGTCGATGAAGGCCACCGCGACCACCTGGTCCGAGATGACCTGGGGATAGTGCTCGGCAAGCGCCATCATCGCCATGCCGCCCATCGAATGTCCGACCAACACAACGGGCTGGTCCGGGACGGTCGCACCTATCACGCAGGCTAGGTCTGCGCCGAGTCGGTCGATGGTGTAGTGGCCGGTCGAGCCCTTGCCCGAACGGCCATGACCTCGTTGATCCCACAACACCACCCGGTGCCCGGCAGCGACCAGCGCTCGGCGCTGGTAGATCCAACACCGTCGATCGAGCGTATAACCGTGGCTGAGGACGAAGGTGGGCTCAGCCATCGTGTGCTGAGTTGATCTATCCGGTTGCTCGACCTCAACATGCAGTTCGACGCCGTCCCCGGTCATCACGCGGGCGATCGTCGTGCCGCGCCCATCCGCCCCCGTCTGGCTCATGGTCTGGTGGCACCGATGTATACCCGCGGCAGCGCTGATCCGAAGCGCGTCACAATCTCGTAGTCGATGGTGCCGACCGCCGACGCCCAGTCGGCAGCCGTGGGTTCGCCGCGATCTCCGCGGCCGAAGAGAACGACGTCATCGCCGGCTTGGACCTGCAGATCCCCGGCATCGACGACGATCTGGTCCATGCATACTCGGCCGGCGATGGGCCGGCGTTCCCCACCGACTAACACCTCGACAGCGTTGGAGCCGTGCCGAGGCAAGCCGTCGGCATACCCGACCGGTAGGTCGAAGAGGGTCGTCTCGCTCGCGGTGTGGAAGGTGTGCCCGTAGGAGACGCCCTGTCCGGCCGGGACTCGCTTGACGGTCGCCACCCGCGCAGCGACCGTCATCGCCGGCACCAAGTCGAAGGCTGCGCTGTCGCCGATGTCGGGCACCGGTGAGAGCCCGAAGACGGACAGGCCGGGTCGGACCATATCCCAGGCCGCACCGGGGTTGGTCAATGTTGCCGCAGAGTTCGACATGTGGCACACGCCAGGATCGATACCTGCCCGTTTCACGATCTCCACTGCGCCGGCGAACGCCTCTTCCTGTTGCCGCACTGTCGGGTGATTCGGTGCATCGGCATAGGCGAAGTGGGTAAAGACACCCACGATCTGCAGCACTCCTTCACTTTGCGCTGCTGCCGCTGCAGCGACCAGGTCGACCCAGTCGTCGCTGGCTGTATAAGCACCGTTGCGGGCCAGGCCGGTATCTGCTTTGAGGTGCACTCGAGCAGGTGCGCTGCCACCGCGCTCGCGGGCGGCTTGGGCGATCTCGGCGACCGACCACGGCGCCGACACACCGAGCTCGATGTCAGCGACGAGGGCCGACGCGAAGGCTGCACCTGGGGCGTGCAGCCAGGTCAGCAGCGGGGCGGTGACGCCGGCCGCGCGCAATCTCAGAGCCTCGCCCAGTTGGGCGACACCGAGCCGATCCGCGCCACCATCCAGAGCAGCCTGAGCGCTAGGCACCAAGCCGTGTCCGTAGGCGTCCGCCTTGACGACGGCCATCAGCTCGGCGCTGCCGGCGTGATCTTTGAGCACTCCGACGTTGTGCTCGATGGCGGCCAGATCGATCGTCGCCCAGGCCGGGTGCACCTGCGGGTCGAATGCGCTCACCTCAGACATTTCGTTGCACCGCCGCGAGCTGGGTCATCAACGACGCCGGGTCCATGAGTTCTGGAGTGTCTTCTGGTCCGGTCGCCGCCACCCGCTCGGCGATCCGGGACCCGATATCGCCCGTGCTGGCCCCCATCGCCTCCCCACCCATCGCCGGTAACTCGCCGAGCACGTTCACGGTGGCTGCCTCGATAGCGGCCGATGCCGTGCCCTCGCCGAGGGTCGCGAGGCACAGAGCCAGCGAGAGCACCGCTCCGGCCGGATTGGCCCAACCGCGACCGGCTATGTCCGGGGCGGATCCATGGATGGGCTCGAACATCGAGGTGCCGGTGCCGTCGAGATTGAGGTTGCCGCTGGCTGCCACCCCGAGGCCGCCCTGCAACACCGCGCCCAGGTCGGTGACGATGTCGCCGAACAGATTGTCGGTGACCACGACGTCGAACCGCTCCGGACTGATCGGCAAGTGCATGCACATGGCATCGACGTGCACGTAGTCCGTCTCGACGTCGGGATAGCGCGCCGAGACCTCGTCCATCACGGACAACCAGAGCGCTCCGGAGGCCACGAGCACATTCGTCTTGTGGCAGAGCGTGACCTTCTTGGAGCGCTGCATCGCCAACCTAAAGGCAAACTCCACAGCGCGGTGGCAGGCATACCAGGTGGTGATCGAGTCCTGGGTCGCTACTGCTCCTGGCGTCCCGGCATGGACGGTGCTGCCGCTGCTGGCGTAGGCGCCCTCAGTGTTCTCCCGCACCACGACCAGGTCACACCGCCGCGGCGACAGGCCGGCAATGGGAGTGGGCACGCCCTCATACAGACGGACCGGACGCAGGTTGATGGCCTGGGCCATCGACGCGCGCAGCGCCAAAATGATGCCTCGCTCCAACACACCAGGCGTCACCCTCGGGTTGCCGATCGCGCCGAACACAATCGCATCGCTGGCCAACAGGGTGTCGATATGCGCCTGGGTCAACAGCTCGCCCGTCGCCAGATAGTGCTCGGCTCCCAATGGAACCACCGTGCGATCGGTGCTGAAACCGAACGTCTGCTGGGCGGCGTCGAGCACCTCCAGTGCCGCCGCATTGACCTCCGGACCCACGCCGTCGCCGGGGATGATGGCCAGGCGGTGCGTGCGGGGGGTCGATATCTGTGGCATCGGCGCGGGCTCCTGGGAGGGACGAGGCGGCTGGGTGGGCATGGGCATTGGGTGGGCTCAGGCGGTTGGACGGGCACAGTGGTACTACAGTTTCGCTCACATCATCGAAGGAAACGTGAGGAAATCCGTTGGGCACCACGTTGGCAGAGAAATTATGGCGCAGCCACCTTGTGCGTGAGGCCGACGGCGAGCCGGACCTCCTCTATATAGACCTGCATCTGGTCCATGAGGTCACCAGCCCGCAGGCCTTCGAGGGGTTGCGGGCGGCCGGGCGTGGAGTTGCTCGACCCGATCTGACGTTGGCGACCGAGGATCACAACGTGCCCACCACCCTCGGTCCGGTCATCGACCTCACCTCGCGCACTCAGTTGGAGGCGCTCGGCACCAACTGTGCGGAGTTCGGCATCGTGCACCATCGCCGCGGCGAGCTCGGGCAAGGCATCGTGCACGTGATCGGACCGGAGTTGGGCCTGACTCAACCCGGTATGACGATCGTCTGCGGCGACTCGCACACCTCGACGCACGGCGCTTTCGGCGCCTTGGCCTTCGGTATAGGCACCAGCGAGGTCGAGCATGTGCTGGCCACGCAGACCCTGCCCCTGAAGCCGTTCAAGACCATGGCGATCACCGTCGAGGGCGAGTTGGCCCCGGGGTCATCGGCCAAAGACATCATCTTGGCCGTCATCAACGAGATCGGCACCGGCGGCGGGCAGGGGTATGTCCTGGAGTACCGAGGCAGTGCCATCGAGGCGCTCTCGATGGAGGGCAGGATGACCATCTGCAACATGTCCATCGAAGCAGGTGCCCGTGCTGGGATGGTGGCTCCCGATCAGACCACGTTCGACTACGTGCAGGGACGGGCACACGCACCCTCTGGTGGCGACTGGGATGCTGCGGTAGCCGCGTGGAAAGAGTTGCGCACCGACAACGACGCGGTCTTCGACGCAGAGATCGTTCTCGATGCCGCCTCGCTGACGCCGTATGTCACCTGGGGCACCAATCCCGGACAATCTGTGCAGTTGGGCCAGGCTGTGCCAGACCCCGAGGCCTTCGGCGACGACGACAGCAAAGACGCAGCCCGGCGCGCGCTGGACTACATGGGTCTAGAAGCCGGCACCCCGATGAGGCAGGTGGCCGTCGACGTAGTTTTTCTTGGCTCCTGCACCAACGGTCGGATCGAGGACCTCCGCGTTGCCGCTGACGTGCTGCGCAATCGACAGGTCGCCGAGGGCGTGGAGTTGCTCGTGGTGCCGGGATCGCACGCCGTGCGGCTGCAGGCAGAGGCCGAGGGACTGGATCAGGTCTTCATCGCCGCTGGCGGAGACTGGCGGTTAGCTGGGTGCTCGATGTGCTTGGGCATGAACCCGGACCAGATGGCACCGTTGCAACGCTGCGCCTCTACATCCAACCGCAACTTCGAGGGCCGCCAGGGAGCCAAGTCGCGCACTCATCTGGTGTCCCCGGCTGTCGCTGCCGCCACCGCCGCGCTCGGCACGCTCGGCTCCCCCGCCGACCTGCCGCCCGTGCCCGCCTTGACCTCCACCCGCTAGGAGCCTGCAGCGATGGAAGCCTTCACAACCCACACCGGCGTCGGTGTGCCGATGCGGCGCAGCAATGTCGACACGGACCAGATCATCCCGGCCCACTTCTTGAAGCGGGTGAGCCGCACCGGCTTCGAGGACGGCCTGTTCGCGCGCTGGCGCGAGGACGAAGCGTTCATCCTCAACCAGCCGGTGTACACCGGGGCCACGGTCTTGGTGGCAGGTCCCGACTTCGGCACCGGCTCATCCCGCGAGCACGCTGTCTGGGCGCTGATGCAGTTCGGCTTTCGGGTGGTGATCGCGTCTCGATTCGGCGACATTTTTGCCGGAAACTCCGGCAAGGAGGGATTGCTGTGCGCTCAGGCCGCGCAGGCTGATGTGGAGCTGATCTGGAAGGTCTTGGAGAACGAGCCGGGTGTACAGGTCACGGTTGACCTGGGCGCTCGCAGCATCTCCGTGGCCGACATCGTGACGTCCTTCACGGTCGATGACTACACCGCGTGGCGATTGACTCATGGGTATGACGACATTTCGCTGACCTTGCGCCACCGCGAGGTGATCGATGCCTTCGAAGCCGAGCGTCCGGCATACAAACCGGTTGTCAGCCCGCGCACCTGACCGAGTGTCGTGGTTGACCCCGCGTCACGGCGATGGGTTAGAGTCGGCGCAATGGATCACTTCCTCCTTCTCCTTAGCCGCAGCGAGACCTCCTAGGTCCGGCCCTCGCTGCGGAGTTCTTGCGCCCCGGACGCCGACACTCAGCGAGGAAGAAGCAACGTGACACGCGCCAACAACCCCCAGCAAACCGCTGGTATGCCACATACCCGTTATTCCGCCTTCCCCCCGATCGATCTGCCCGGCCGAACGTGGCCGAGTAAGACCATGACGCAGGCTCCACGGTGGTGCGCCGTCGATCTGCGCGATGGCAATCAGGCGCTGATCGACCCGATGACGCCCGATCGCAAGAAGCGCATGTTCGAGTTGCTGGTCAGCATGGGCTACAAAGAGATCGAGGTCGGCTTCCCGTCCGCCAGCCAGACGGACTTCGACTTCGTCCGGATGCTGATCGAGGAGGATCTGATCCCGGATGACGTGGTGATCCAGGTGCTGACCCAAGCCCGCGAGCACCTGATCGAGCGCACCTACGAGTCGATCGAAGGGGCCAAACAGGCCATCGTCCACCTCTACAACAGCACGTCTACGCTGCAGCGCAAGGTCGTCTTCGACACCGACATGGATGGCATCATCGACATCGCGATGAGCGGCGCACGGTTCTGCAAGAAGTACGAAGAGCAACTGCGCGGCGACACCGACGTTTTCTACGAGTACTCCCCCGAGTCCTACACCGGCACCGAGCTGGAGTTCGCGGCACGGATCTGCAACCGGGTCATGGAGGTGCTCGAGCCGACCGCCGACCACCCGTTGATCATCAACTTGCCGGCGACCGTCGAGATGGCCACACCCAACGTCTATGCCGACTCGATCGAGTGGATGAGCGCCCACCTGGACCACCGCGAGCATGTCGTGCTGTCGCTGCACCCGCACAACGACCGGGGCTGCGCCGTGGCGGCCGCCGAGCTGGGCTACCTCGCCGGCGCCGACCGGATCGAGGGCTGCTTGTTCGGCAACGGTGAACGCACCGGCAACGTCTGTCTGGTCACCCTCGGGGTCAACCTGTTTTCACAAGGCATCGACCCACAGATCGATTTCTCCAGCATCGATGAGATTCGCCGCACGGTGGAGCACTGCAACCAGATGCCGGTCCCAGAGCGCCACCCATACGGCGGCGATCTGGTCTTCACCGCATTTTCCGGGTCCCATCAGGATGCGATCAAGAAGGGCCTGGAAGCCCTCGGCGCAGAGGCCACCGCCGCTGGATCCGCCGTTGAGGACTATCCCTGGGCAGTGCCCTATCTGCCGATCGACCCCAAGGATGTGGGTCGTTCTTATGAGGCCGTGATCCGGGTCAACAGCCAGTCGGGCAAGGGCGGAGTCGCCTACATCCTGCGCACCGAGCACAACCTGGACTTGCCGCGCAGGTTGCAGATCGAGTTCAGCCGGGTGGTGCAGCAATTCACCGAGAGTTCCGGCGGGGAGATGTCGGGTGCTGCGATCTGGGCTGCTTTTGAGAATGAATACATCGTGCCCACGACACCGGTTTTGTTGCGCAAGGTCGACACCCGTACCGCCGATGACGGCAAGGACGAGATCAGTGCCACGGTGGTCGCACAGGGGCGCGAGCGGGTGATCGAAGGCTCCGGCAACGGCCCGATCAACGCTTTTGTTGCGGCGCTGGCGGACCTGGGCCATGACGTTCGGGTGTTGGACTATGCCGAGCATGCCCTGTCCTCCGGCGACGACGCAGTGGCTGCTGCCTACGTCGAATGCGCGATCGACGGCGAAGTGCGGTGGGGTGTCGGGATCGACCCGAACATTGTGACCGCCTCGTTGCGGGGGATCACCAGCGCGCTGAATCGCGGACGCTAGACCAAGCGCTCTAGGCGGTTGCTCGATGCCGCCTGGTTGACATGATGTCTTGCTGCAGCAGGGCACCATGCAAACACGAGGGCACCCCAGAGGCGATCAGCGTTGAAGGAGGCGTGCCACGGTTGTCGGTATGGCCTCTGCCACCTTGAGCGCGCGCACCGGACCTCCTGGGTTGGCGTCGCTGGCCGCAACGCCGTGCACCAGCGCGGCTAGTGACCCTGCGTCTCGCGGCGAGAGTCCAGCGGCCATGAGGGAGCCGCATAGTCCGGCGAGCACGTCACCCGCGCCCGCCGTTGCCAACCACGGCGGCGCGCTCGAGGCGATCCGGATCGGAACGCCGTCCTCTGGCACGGTCACGACCGTGCTCGCGCCCTTCAGCAGCACGGTCGCGCCGGTGACCTGAGCGGCGGCATGCGCATACGCCACGGGGGCGGCCTCGACGTGCTCGCGGGTCACCTGTTCGTGGCCCGGCCAGCTCGTGAGCAGCGTCGCCAACTCACCGGCATGTGGCGTCACGAGTGTTGGCGCATTGCGCGGGTAGTCGAACAGCGCCAAAGCCCCGGCATCAATCACACAGGGGTCATCCGACTCAAGCGCCGCCGTGATCGAGGCAATCTGCTCCCGCCCACCGTCGTCGCTCGCCTCGGGGTCGACGCCAGGCCCCAGCACCCACGCCTGCACCCTGCCTGAGGCCGGGACTGCCTCAGGTGCCGCAGCAATCACCTGCGCGGTTGCCTGTGCCGGACCGACATAGCGCACGAGCCCGGCTCCGGACTCAACAGCCGACACGCACGCCAAAATCGCGGCCCCCGGGAAGGTGTCGCTGCCGGCGACGATGCCGACGACACCGCGGGTGTACTTGTGATCGTGCGCACTCGGGACAGGCCACATACCCCCCAGGTCCTCACGGGTGATCTGCTCCACGGCCGCAGTGACAGCAGCCATCTCCAAGCCGATATCGACGACCGTCAGCACACCTACGGCAGGCTCGGTGACGGGCAGCAGGTGCACGGGTTTGGCAACGCCGAAGGTGACCGTTTCGTCGGCGAAGACCGCCCCCGCCCCGATCCGGTGTCCGCTCGGGTCGACCCCACTGGGCACGTCGACAGACACGACGTAACTCTCGTCGCTGATGCTTTCCACCAAGGCACGCATGGCGCCGGACAAGCCCGCCCGACCGCCGATGCCGGTCAGTGCATCCAGCACGATATCGGCCCGGGCGAGCACGTCCAGCGCCTCCGGCGGCAAGATGGTGTTTGAGCGCTCCAGTCCAATCATCGGCACGTGCGCCGCCCGCGACGCGGCAGATCCGTCGGGGTGGATCTCCTCACCGACGTACAGGATGTGCACGCGATGATCGCCCGCAAGGTCCACGGCCGCAAACAAGCCATCCCCTCCGTTGTTGCCGCCGCCGACCAACACTGCGATGGTGTGTCCGTCCTGCTGCGACGCCCGAGCCCGCACTACCTCGGCCAAGCCGCGAGCCGCACGCAACATCAGCTCGCCCTCGTGCAGCGTGGCCATCAGATCCTGCTCGGCTTCGCGAACGGAGTCGACGGAGTACCCG
>JBATUU010000320.1:0-2779 GCA_049671385.1 Ornithinimicrobium sp.
TTCACTGCGGCAGCCGCGGTCGACCCACAGAGCGTGAGCATTCAGCCGGGAAACTATCGGATGGCCGAGCAGATGAGCGCCGAAGGGGCGCTCGAACGCATGTTGGATCCGCAGTTCCGGGATGTCAGCGGCGTTACCGTCCGCGAGGGACTGTGGAAGGAAGAGGTCTTCACCGTTCTAGCCAGCGAGACTGACTTCGAGGTTGCCGACTACGAAGCGGTCGATCCGGCTGATCTGGACTTGCCCGGTGCCGCTGGCGGGGAGGTGGAGGGTTATCTCTTTCCCGACACCTACAGCTTCGACAGCGATGCCACACCGACGGAACAGTTAGCGGAAATGGTCGCCTTGGGCAAAACCAAGTATGCGGAGTTGGGGCTTGAAGGTGAAGCGCTCGACACCGCGATCATCAAGGGTTCGCTGATCCAAGCAGAGGGTGCGTTCAGTGATGATTTGCCCAAGATCGCTCGAGTCATTGAAAACCGGCTGGATGAAAATCAGCCATTGGGCTTTGACTCCACGATCCATTTCATTTTCGGTGAGCGTGGCCGAGCCGGCACCAGCGATGATCAACGAGCCAGCGACAGTCCCTACAACACGTACCTGCTGGCGGGCCTTCCACCGGGTCCGATCAACAGTCCTGGCATAGAGACCATCAAGGCAGCACTGGAGCCCGCCGATGGCCCTTGGCTGTACTTCGTCACGGTCAACCCAAGCACGGGTGAGACCAAGTTCGCTGAAACGTTCGAGGGGCACAACGAGAATGTCGCTGAGTTTCAGCAGTGGTGTCGCGACAACCCGGATGACTGCTGAGGTCTCCGGTGAGCCGAGCCAGGGCCCCACATGAGTGAGCGCTCTGGTGGCCCTCGGCGGCGAGCGGGTGTCGCCGGGTCGCCGATTGCCCACTCGCTGAGTCCGGTCCTACACCGAGCCGCCTACCAGGCGCTGGGTTTATCCGACTGGGACTATCAGCGCTATGAGGTGGGCACCGGCGAGTTGGCCTCGTTTGTGAACGGGCTGGACGCGCAGTGGGCCGGGTTGTCGGTCACGATGCCCGGTAAAGAGGAGGCGCTCACCTTCGCCAGCGACGTGACCCCGAGGGCCCTGCTCAGCGGCGGCGCCAATACGCTGATCCGCACCGAAACAGGATGGCTCGCAGACAATACCGACATCGATGGCATCACCGCGGCACTCGCGGAGGTCGGCCGTCAACGCATCCACAGCGGCTGGATCATCGGATCGGGTGCCACTGCCCGATCCGCCATGATCGCTTTGGCGGGTATGGGCGCGACGTCGATCTGTCTTCAGGTGCGGGCTCGGCCACGCCCCGCCACGCTGACATTGGCCCAGGACCTGGGCATCGACGTCACCGTGGTCGGTTTCGACGACGGGGGTGTCACTGACCGACCATCCATGCAAGGGACGGACGTCGCGATCAGCACTGTGCCCGCCGGCACCGCCCCCCTCCACCCGTCCCAGGTGCTTGGTGGAGGTGCTCTCGGCTCGCTCGTGGTCATGGACGTCGCGTATCACCCACGCCGCAGTGAATGGGCAACGTGGTGGGTCGACCAGGGAGCGCACATGGTCGATGGGGCTGTCATGTTGCTGCATCAAGGGGCCGCCCAAGTCCACCTCATGACCGGGCACCCCGCGCCGCTAGAGCCGATGCGTCGGGCCGTGCTGGAAGCCTTGGCCAGCGATGGGCACCATCCGCGGTGAGTTCGCAATGAGCACCGTCATATGGGTGGTCGGCGTCATCACCGGAACGCTCGGTGGCATGCGGGTTCGAGGGTGGCTCAACACGTTGGCCTATCGACGTCCCGACGAAGAGCAGATGCCCAAGCCCGGCAGCCGGTGGTGGGTGCCCGTAGCGGCATTGCTCATCTGCGCCGCTGTGGGCTGGCGACTGGTGCTCCTACCGTCCGGTTCCGGCACAACGCTGGCTGGTCCAGGATCCTTCGTAGACACTGAGCAGATCATCGTGCTGGTTGTGCTCATCGTGGCCGGGTGGGCCTGCCTTGCCCTGGCCGCGGTCGACCTGGACGTCCACCGGTTACCCGACCGGATCACCGGACCGACTCTCCTCTGGCTGATCGGGGGGCTAGGCGTAGCCTCACTTGCTGGGGCGGGGTGGTCGCCGTGGCTGCGGATGTTGCTCTGTGCAGTGTTGAGCGGCGCCTTCTATCTGTTGCTTTCGCTGGTGTCGCTGACCCGTGGGTCGTCCGCGTTGGGTCTGGGCGACGTCAAGCTCGCTGTGGTGTTGGGTGCTGCTCTCGGTTGGTTCGGCGTGCAGTCAGCGATCATCGGCCTGTATGCGGCGTTCCTGATCGGCGGCCTCTGGGCCGCGCTGTTGCTGATCGCTCGCCGAGTCAAACTGCAAGGACACCTGGCCTTCGGCCCCGCGATGATGCTTGGGGCTCTGTGCGGAGTGCTCCTTCCCCCTGACTCGATCGGTGCGATGTTCTGAGAGGATCGGGGCCATGTTGCGTTGGTTGACCGCAGGTGAATCCCACGGGCCGAGTTTGACGGCCATCCTAGAGGGGTTGCCGGCCGGTGTGGAGGTGACCCGGGAGGCGGTCGGGGCAGCGCTGGCACGTCGCCGACTGGGCTACGGGCGCGGGGCACGCATGAGCTTCGAGGCCGACAGACTCGACTTCGCCGGGGGGATGCGCCACGGCCGCACGCTGGGCTCCCCCGTCGCGTTGCACATCGCGAACTCCGAGTGGGCCAAGTGGCAAGAAGTGATGAATCCCGAGCCGGTGCGCAGCGCCGATCTGGCACG
>JBATUU010000321.1:0-2177 GCA_049671385.1 Ornithinimicrobium sp.
GCCGGATCCCCATCCACGTCCGCGCCCTCCTCCTGCACGTAGAAGCCAGCCAGCACGTCGTCGTCGGTGATGAGCGACGTGACGACTGCTTCGACCTGGATCTCCTGGCCCTGCAGTGGCGAGGCCGTCCCCGAACCCTGAACGCTCGAGATGAGGATCGTCTCGAGCGGCTCGGAAACCGTCACCGCTATGGTGCAGACGGCCTGCGCGCCGACGTCGGACGTGGCCGTGATCTCTACCTGGTAGGTGCCCACCGCCGTTCTACCGGCCACCGTGAGGGTCGCGGTCGCGGCCGTTCCCAGGTCGGTGGGAGCGGTCGACCCCTCGAGCGTGATCCCGTCCACCGCGTCTGAGGTGATGGCCAGGGCGTCGATGCCGCTGTCGGTGTCGGTCGCCGACACCGGCGAGGTGGCCCCCGCACCGGCGGTCGCCTCGATGCTGGGCTCGCAGTCCACCGTCGGCGGTACCGGGTCCCCCGACGCGAGGAACACCTGGTCGTTGTTCACGTCGCCGGGCGTCTGAGCGGCTGGCGAGGCCCACACGAAATCGCCGTAAGAGTCGCCGGTCCCCGTCAGCTGCAGAGACAACCCGGCGACATCGTTGCCGCTCTCGGACACTCCGATGTCCGTGCTCTGACCAGCGGCTGTGCTGAATGCGCCCTCGTAGGAGAGGAACTGCACGACGCCACCCGAGGCATCGAGCAAAGCGACACCGTCCGGGGCGCCGTTCTGGATGCCGTTGGTGGGGTAGCTGATCGTGGCGAACCCGAAGCCGGTGCCCGTATCGTCCCCCAGCGTGCCTGACAGCGGGTCGCTGTCGTACTGCGTGTTGTTGCTCCCGTTGTAGAGGACGACCGACCAGCCAGTGAGGTCAGTCCCCGCCGCCCCGGCGACTTCGATGAACTCACCGGTGTCGGTGCTGGCGTTGTCGTAGTGCAGCTCATTGATGAAGACCGATGAGTCCGGTGCAACGGCTGCAGCTGAGGGAGTGAAGGCGAGCAGGCTGGCTAACATGGCCAGCGGCATAGCCGCCTCAACGGCCCTCTTCCCCGGGACACGCACCGATAGGCGGGACGGTGTGCGTTGATCGGTCACGAGAATCCTCCAGATCGGGCCGTGAGACCCCCGAAAATAGGCTGAGCCAGCGAACCGTGGCTATCGCAGGGGAGTCCGGAGAGTGAACTTCCGGGGCTCCTTAGAGCTGCGTGTCGGGCCATAGGGCGTGCCGCTTGTCCAACTGGCCACATCACGCATGCGGCGGATGAGTGACCTAGAACAGTATCGACCGCCGAGTAGGTCGGCGACGGTGGCGCAGACTGAACGTGAAGCAAGCCCACGCGTGCAAGGTCAAGACGATCCTGTCGGTAGACGATCGTCTAGTGAGGTGTCAATAAGTGCAAGAGCTGATCGAGGAGCGCTGGGTCCGAGCGCTGAGCCCTTGGCCACGGAATCGACTGCGGTAGCCCGTTGGGAGGAAGATCCCAGACAACCCGACCTGGTTCGAGGGTCTCGACAGCCTGATACCAAGACCGGAGGGGTTCGGCCAGCGCGCTGTGTATGGCGAAGGTCTTGCGTCGACGAGTGGTGTCAGCGTCGCATTGCGCCTGCAGGGTTGCCTTGGCCGGGATAGAGATCAGGACCAGGTCGGCGAATCCGAGGCTTCCGCGAGCGAAGGCATCGCGAGCCTGTGCGAACTCGTGCTCGAACCGCGACCACGGAGCTGCGCCAACTCGGGCTAAACACCAGCTGTAGTGCAACTTCAGTGGGTCGCTGTCACAGATCGCGGTTCCTGACCGCGCCTCAAGGTCGATGGCCCGTCGCCAACGGTTGGAATTGACCCCTACCCAGTACGCAGCCTGAGCGGAAGCATCCGCCCCATCAGGCTCAACTCCGGTAGGGGCGTACTCCTCGACGAACGCTGAGGCCTGCCGTCGACACCAGGTTGTCTTGCCAGCCGCGCTCGGGCCCTCCACCGCGACAATCACGCCATCATCCTGCACGTAGTCCGCGTAGGGATCCGCTGTAGGTGACCGTATAACCGGCTCTGTGAGACGCTCGCCGCGTGGCAAGTGAGGTGGCATCAGGGCATCAAGTTGTGTCGGCGGTGTTACTTCGGCTAGATCAGGTTCTGCTCTGCCACCGACACCCGGACCGACGCTGGTATCCAAACACTTGGGA
>JBATUU010000322.1:0-3988 GCA_049671385.1 Ornithinimicrobium sp.
CCCCAGCGCCGTCTTCTACATGGACAAGCTCGTGGTCGGCCCGGATTGTGCGGACCGAGTCGATATCCGGCTGCCGATCGCAGAGAACGTCCGTCGCGTCGCCCGCGCCAAGAACCGGCATCCCGAAGACGTCACGGTGATCATGCTGGACCGCCCTCGCCATGATGAGATCGCTCAAGAAGTGCGCGAGGCCGGGGCCCGCCTCCGCTTGATCAGCGATGGCGACGTCGCCGGAGGGATCGCCGCGTGCCAGGGCGACAGCGGCGTGGACATGTTGCTCGGCATCGGCGGTACCCCCGAGGGCATCATCACAGCCTGCGCCGTGAAAGCCATGGGTGGGGTGATCCAGGGCAAGTTGTGGCCCAAGGATGACGATGAACGCCAACAGGCCCTCGACGCCGGGCACAACCTCGACGCCGTGCTCACCACGGATGACCTGGTGACCGGAGACAACTGCTTCTTCGTGGCCACTGGCATCACCAGCGGCGAGCTCCTCAAAGGCGTCAGATTCGGATCCGGAACTGCCATCACCAACTCCTTGGTGATGCGCAGCAAATCTGGAACGATTCGGGTGATCGAGTCCCACCACCGTTTGGCCAAAGTGGCCGCTATTGCCGACGAGTTCGCGCCTGGCCGTGGCTGAGTCGGCAGAGGGGAGCAACATGAAGGTGCTCGCATTAGGCGAAGCGCTCATCGACATTGTCAAGCCCACGGATGGGGAAACCACGGAACATGTCGGTGGTTCCCCGTTGAACGTTGCAATGGGCGTCGCAGCACTGGGGCACTCAACCTCGCTGGCCACTTATATCGGCAAGGATGAACGCGGCAAACGCATCGCCGACCATCTGGCCGAGCACAACGTCACCCTGACCCCGGGCAGCCAAGATGCCGAACGCACCCCAACGGCCACCGCTACTCTGGATGAGGACGGTGCCGCCACGTACGACTTTGATCTTGCGTGGCAGGTGGCCGACGTGGACCTCAGTGAGGTCGGGCACGTGCATACCGGATCGATTGCGGCCACGTTGCAGCCAGGAGGCAGCGCAGTCTACGACCTGCTCTGCGATGCCCGCCCCGGCGCGACCATCTCGTATGACCCGAACGCTCGCCCCACCATCATGGGTGAAGCACATGAGGCCCGGTCGATCATCGAACAGAACATCGGTCGCTGCGACGTCGTCAAAGCCAGTGTCGAGGACGTGGAATGGCTCTATCCGGGGGCTGAGCCGGGCGATGTAGCCCGGCTCTGGGCACGGTTGGGCCCTGACTTGGTCATCTTGACCGATGGCGGCAATGGCGCCATGGCTCAGCACGGACCCGACGCCAGAGTCAGCGTTATCAAAGCGCAAAAGGTGAGCGTCATCGACACGGTCGGTGCCGGCGATTCGTTCATGGCCGGTTTGATCTCGGGGCTGCTCGATGCTGGATTGCTCGGCTCAGCCGAAGCCCGCGAACGCTTGGCGGCGTCTGCTGAGCACGTCATCGTCGCTGCGATCGAACGGGCCATCGCCAGCAGCGCGTACACCGTGACCCAAGCGGGTGCAGCGGCACCGACACGATCCGACCTCAGCATTGCGGTCCGACCACCCACCGATGAGAAGAGTGCGTCATGACGGAGCCGAACGGTTTCGAAGACCTGCTGGAGGCCAACCGCGGTTACGCCGAGAACTTCCCACACAGCGGATTCGACGGCGTCGCTCATGCCGGCGTTGCCATCGTGACCTGCATGGACTCTCGGATCGACCCCCTACGGATGCTCGGACTGAGCCACGGCGATGCCAAGATCTTCCGCAACCCCGGGGGCCGGGTGACCGAGGCTGCGCTGGAGGCCCTCGTCCTCGGTGTGCACTTGCTCGGGGTTACCCGGATCGTGATCGTGCCGCACACGCGGTGCGCGATGGCCTCAGCCTCGGAGCCCGAGTTGCGTGAGCGGGTCGAAGCATCTGCACATCAGCCAGTGACCTGGCAACGCTTCCATGTCGTCGATGACCAACACCGTGCCTTGCTGGAGGACATCGAGCGGGTCCGCACCCACCCTTTGATCTCAGAAGAAGTTCGCGTCGCCGGCTTTGTCTACGACGTAGACACGGGTCTGCTAAACCCGCTCCTTTAAGCCGAACTCAGGCGCCCTTGCCGGTGACCGTGACCTCGATGTTGCCTCGTGTCGCTTTGCTGTAGGGGCACATCTCGTGAGCTTTGTCGGTCAAGTCCTGGGCTGTCGCATCATCGACACCGGGCACGGTCGCCTCGAGGTCGACCGCCAGGCCGAAACCGGAATCGGTCGCACCGAACTTCACCGCAGCGGTGACCGAGGATTCGCTGGCATCGACGCCCTCGCCCTCGGCAACCTTGGCCAGCGCGCCTCCGAAACAGGCAGCATAGCCAGCCGCAAAGAGGGTCTCCGGGTTGGCTTTGTCACTGCCTGGCTTGCCCAGCGCCACATCGACGGTGCCGTCTTCGCTGGTGGTGCGACCAGCTCGCCCCCCTGTAGCGGTCGCGGTAGCGGTGTAGGCGACGTCGTTCAGCGATTCCATCGTTCTCCCTCTCGTATGCGGTGCAGCGAGCTCGTGCCCGCTGTCTCGATCAACCGAGCCGTGGTGACATGCATTCCAGCCAGGCCCGACCCTGCTGGGCTCGGCATGATCAGGCGTCAGTCAAGGTCAACTGATCGCGTACGACGTCCGCCAGCTGGTTGGCCAACGACTGCGCCTCTTCACCGCTGCCCGCTTCAACCATGACTCGGACCAGGGGCTCGGTCCCCGACTTGCGCAGAAGGACGCGACCCCCGGAGCCGAGTTGCGCCTCGATGTCGGCTACCGCAGCACGGATTTCCTGGTCGTCATTGAGTGCATCTTTGTCGACGCCTTTGACATTGATCAGAACCTGAGGGAGTCGTTGCATCACCCCGGCCAGTTCCGCCAACGGTTTGCCTTGCGTGACCACTCCTGCGGCCAGGGCCAGGGAGGTCAACACGCCGTCGCCGGTGGTGCCGTGATCCAGCATGATGAGGTGCCCGGACTGCTCGCCACCGAGGTTGAGTCCGCGCGAGCGCATCTCTTCCAACACGTACCGGTCCCCTACAGCGGTCTGAATCACGGTGATCCCGTGTCGTTCCATGGCGTGCAAGAGACCGAGGTTGCTCATCACGGTTGCGACCAGGGTGTCGTCGGTCAGCGTTCCGCGCTCGTGCTGGTCGATGGCCAGAACCGCCATGATCTGGTCCCCGTCGACAATCTGACCGTCGGCGTCGACCGCAAGGCAGCGATCGGCGTCGCCGTCCAGGGCAACCCCCAGGTCAGCGCCGCGCTCCACGACGGCGCGTTGCAGCTGGTCCAAGTGCGTTGAGCCGTACCCATCGTTGATGTTGAGCCCATTCGGGTCCCCACCGATGACGTCAACTCGTGCACCGGCACGTCTGAAGACTTCCGGGCCGACGATGCCAGCGGCCCCGTGCGCGGCATCGATCACGATATGCAGGCCATCCAGGCGCACCGGAACGCTGGCCAAGAGGTGCTCCATGTAGAACTCTGCTCCCTGCGGGAACGGTTGAATTCGTCCCACGGCGGCACCGGTGGGCCGCTCCCAATCTGCCCCCATCCGGCTGACGATCCGGTCTTCGAGCTCATCGGCCAGCTTGTTGCCACCGGTCGAGAAATACTTGATGCCGTTGTCAGGCATGGCGTTGTGCGAAGCCGACAACATCGCACCCATCTCGGCTGAGAGTCGCATGGTCAGGTGAGCGATCGCAGGCGTCGGCAGAATACCCGCGTCCAACACGTCGACACCTGCCGAGGCCAGGCCTGACATCACTGCGTGACCGAGAAACTCACCGGACGCACGAGGGTCGCGCCCCACTACTGCCGTGGCCCGCCGCCCGCCATAGCTGCCTCTACCGCCGAGCTCATGGGCCACTGCCACCGACAGATTCAACGCCAACTCGGCGGTCACGTCCTTGTTGGCCAGTCCCCGCACCCCATCGGTGCCAAAC
>JBATUU010000323.1:0-2866 GCA_049671385.1 Ornithinimicrobium sp.
GGGTCGAGTACCTGGTTTATGCCTTGGCTGACGAGATCATCTTCACCAACGAGAACCAAGCGACGTACATGCTGGGGTATTGCCCCGACCGCGAACTCGCCGCCCGAGGCCACGAAGTCCAGGCTGCCGTGCACCACCCGATGCTGCCCGAGCGCTTTTACTCGATGGCTCCCGTGCCAGTATCTCTCGATCCGCAACGCCTACACATAGCATATTTCGGCAATTTCTACGGAAAGCAAAGTCCACAGGCGGCGGTTCGCGGCATATCGCTTCTCCCTACTGACTTGCGCCAGAGACTTCAGCTTCATGTATTTACAGCGCCCACTGAACCACTGGAACGGACGGTCGCAGAACTTGGCGTAGCTGATTGTGTCAACGTGCAGCCATTTCTCCCGTTCTTGCAGTTTTTAGCGACCGCTCGACAAATGGACCTGCTACTTGTTGTGGACTACCCATTGCCCAAAGACACCCCGATCAACCCTTTTTTGTTGTCCAAGTGGGGGGACTACAAAGGCACCGGCCGCCCGATCTGGGGCATCCTCGAGGAGTCGAGCGTCCTGGCATCCTCGACGGACCCTGCGCTGGTCTATCGCACGCCGGTGGGGCACGTCACCGCTGCAGCGCAACTGCTGGCTCGACTAGCGCACCGGGGCACGACCAAGCAAGCCCACAAAGAGTCAGTCACTGCAGGATGACGTCCAGTAGGCGCCTTTCGTTACCGTCTTCAGCATAGTTCTCTCGCAGAGCGTCCCTGACCGCTGCGCTCGCCTTTCGCTGGTCGTCCTCGTCGGTCAAGGCAAGGATCAATTCGACGGCTTCGTCGACTGTGTTGAAAACGTGCTGATCGGGAAAAAGTCTCCGCGCACCGTTGTACTGCGCGAAGACCGGCCACTCGCGCACAATTGGGACGGCGCCGGCGGCGACTCCCTCAAGCACGCCTACCGGGCAGGACTCGCGAAGGCTAGTGCTGAGAATGAAACCAACGTGTCGTAACTGCTGGTCAAGTTCGCGCGTAAAGCCCGGAAAGTCAACCCGATCCAGGAACTGCGGCGATAACACCTTGTCGTGAAACGCCTTTACGTATTCCCTGTCAGCGACGACTTGGCTCGGCACGAAATCAGCCCCAATAAGCCGTAGACGCCACGTGTCATCGTGTTCCAACAAGCTAGCCAAGATGTCTAGGGCCATCATGGGGTCCTTGACGAGTTGACCCCACCCGACCATACCGAGTGTTCGGTTGGCCTCCGGTAGAAGTGGCTTGCTGAACTTATGCGGAGAAACGATATTGGTGATGACGTGCTGACGCACTGTCTCGGCGCGGGCTCCGATAACGTCCTTGAACAGGTCGCGGATATGCTCGCTCACGAAGATGACGTCGTCCACGCGATGCCAGTCGATGAGATGAATGGGTGCTGAAAGAACATCCACGCTATGGATGCGAACAACGAGCCTGACTCCGGGGGGTATGGCAATGGAAGTCCAAACTGCCCCTTTGTCGGCCCAGTCGGCGACAACCACGTCCGCATCAGTCATTGCCAGGTTCGCCTCGATCACGAATTCACCCAAATCCGCTCGCGACTCATCGCTGAGCCCGGCGGAGATCAGTCGCTCATGCAAGATCGGTTGATCTATCATCATGCCAGCGAACGCCCGTCCACTTTGCCGCACTACCGTCAGGTCGGCGCGCTCATCTTGTGTCAGGGCAGCGATCATCGGTGTCGCGTGGTGTTCATAGACCCCCGGCATCACAATCACGCGGCGCCGCGTCTTATCCGGGCGGGTTTCCCCTCGGTCAGAAGAGGACTTGCCTACGGGAGCAACGAGCGCCTGACCGACGCGCGAGTCCAGAAATGGGGCCAAAAAAGTGCTGGGGGACGAAGTCAGAGGACTTTGTGCTACCGCGGTGTGCAACTGTTGGTGGAACAACAGGCCGATCGGAATCGCTGCGACCTCGGAAGCCTCACCGCGCGTCATGGAACGATCCGCATGAGCAAAGAGTCGCCCGAGAATCTCGGTGAACCCAGCAGGGACGGCCCCGCCCTCAACGAGATCGACGTGTATTCCAAGGGCGGCTAGAAGGTCATCCTCCTCGGATGGTCCAAAGTGCTGCTCTAGCAATCCGCCGGCTTCGACACACGTGCGAACATCCTTGTATCCACCCTGTCGAAGTCTGCGTCGGCCATAACGGCGCAACTGTGGTCGACTGTCTGACAAGGGCGAGACGCAATGACCGTCGGGGTCATCGAGATCTGCCAGCAGTCGGCGCATCCGAGCCAGGTTCGTTTTGGCTTCAATAGGGGTGGCTTCGGCCCACCGTGCCTCGTGGTCCAGCCACCGCATAGCCGCCTCATGGCGTATCAGTCGCTGTGCAGCATTTGTAGACCACACTCTTGCACCTGGGCGCTGCTGGAGAATCCAGGTGCGCAGACCTGCGGCTTCGGTGTCCAAGAGGAGGATTCGGTCAGCATCGGCGATTTCCCTCGCAAGGGAACGTGAAGTCCGTGCTGCCGGCAACAATCGCGCGTCTCGGGGTCGAAAAAGGTACTGGGCGGCGGCGGCGGCCCATCCGGTGGCCCGGAGCGAGCGCGGGGGTCGCAGCAGCTGGTGAGGACGGGCCAGCTTCAACTTCTGTCGTGGGATCCTGCCGACCCCGAAAGCGACCCGCACTGTGTGCTTCGCGAACAACAGATCCTGAATGGCGTCAGAGTGTTCAGCGATGATCCTGCCTCGGCCAGCTACGATCAGCCAGCGCTCAGGCTCAGCAGCCCGGGCGCGGTGCCGAACGCGGCCTTCGAGGCCCTGATCTGTCACACTCACATCTGCCTCCTCATTGGTCATGGTCCAAAGATGGTCGCTCGCTCTGACC
>JBATUU010000324.1:0-2937 GCA_049671385.1 Ornithinimicrobium sp.
TCACATGCACGCTGGGCCTTGGACGACGGACAACAACCATCTGCTGATGAGCGACGAGAATGTCGAGGTTCGAGCGATCAGCGTCTCCTCAATGGACAACAACGTCTACTTGGTGACCTGTGTGACCACCGGCGCCCAAGCACTGATCGACGCCGCCGACGAGGCATCGCAGATCATTGAACTGGTGCGAGGCGCAGGCATGGGCGACCTAGCCTCGTTGATCACGACCCACCGGCATTGGGATCATGTGCGAGCGCTCAGCGACGTCGCCGAGGACACCAGTGCGGTGACTGCTGCCGGCATCAGGGATGCGTCCCACCTTCCGGTGAAGCCCGACCGACGTCTCGACCACGGCGACGCCGTCGAGTTCGGCGACGTGACATTGAACGTGATCGGCCTGCGCGGCCATACCCCTGGTTCTATCGCTCTCGCGCTCGATGCTGGGGACACCGAGCGGCCCACGCTGCTCTTTACCGGGGACAGTCTGTTTCCCGGTGGCCCAGGTAAGACCGAGACCGACTCCGACTTCACCTCGCTGATGGACGATCTGACTGAGCGCGTGTTCGAGGTGTACGACGACTCCACCGTCGTGCTGCCCGGTCACGGCGACGGCACCACGCTGGGCCCCGAGCGTGGCCAGTTGCAGCAGTGGCGTCAACGCGGATGGTAGATCCGCCATCACCCGAAGCCGCCCCACACGCGCCCCGCCCCGCAGTGCCACCCGTCGCGTTGGTACTCGGCGCCGTGATTTCGGTGCAGTTCGGTGGTGCGATGGCTGTCCTGCTGCTTGACGCCGTGGGGCTTTCTGGCTCGGTGGCCCTGCGACTCGGTCTTGCCGCCCTGGTGCTGTTAGCGATCGTGCGGCCACAGATTCTGCGTCGCACCCGGGCGGACTGGATCGTTGTATCCCGTTTCGCGCTCGCTCTGACCGTCATGAACATGGCCTTCTACGCCTCTCTCGAACGATTGCCGATCGGTGTGGCAGTGACCATCGAGTTCCTCGGACCACTAACGCTGGCGACTGTCTTGTCGCGACGGATCGGCGATGCGGCAGCCGTTCTCGCTGCCCTCGTTGGAGTCGTGCTCATCTCAGAAGTCGCGACCGCTCCGTGGGAGTCGATCGACCTGCTCGGGGTCGCTTTGGCAGCGCTGGCCGGGGCGTGCTGGGCGGCATACATCATCACCAGCGGACAGACGGGCGCGCGCTTCGAGGGACTCGATGGGATCGCTATAGCGATGGCGATCAGTGTCGTTGCTTTGGTTCCCATCCTCGGCGTCAGCCGGGCGCTCGGGCAGTTCGACGTTTCAAGCTTGCTTGACGGGCGCGTGCTGCTGCTCGGTCTAGCGGTCGCGTTGCTGTCCTCAGCAGTGCCCTACTCACTTGAACTCGCAGCCCTGCGCCACCTCGCGGCGGGCGTGTTCGGGGTCCTGCTCAGTCTGGAACCCGCCGTTGCTGCACTCGCCGGGCTCTTGATCTTGGGTCAGACGTTATCGACGATCCAGGTCGGGGGTATGGCACTGGTCGTGTTCGCCAGCATTCTGGTGCTAGGCCGGCCCGTCCGATGATTTCCTCGAGCCAGCTGGCCGCGACTCCTCGCTGCTCTCCCCCGGCCCCACGGACGGCGATGGCGCCTGTGCAGCCGGCTGGTCCTGCGGGTGATGGTGCTGGCGGGCTGAGAGCTGGGTGAGGTCGACCTCCTGCACCGGCTTGCCTGCCTTGGCGTCGCGACTGCTCTTGACGAGGCTGGCCACCGCAGTGACGCCCAGGATCGAGACGATCATGACCAAGGAAAGCCAAATCGGGACATCCGGGATGGACTCGATGTGCTCGCCACCGTTCAGGAACGGCAACGTATTTTCGTGCAAGGCATGCATGATCAACTTGATGCCGATGACACCCAACAAGATGGCCAGCCCGATCCCCAGATACACCAACTTCTTCAGCAAATCGCCGATCAGGAAGTACAACTGGCGTAGCCCCATCAACGCAAAAATGTTGGCCATCAACACCAGATAGGGCTCGCGGGTCAGCCCGAAGATCGCCGGGATCGAGTCGAGTGCAAACAGCAGATCAGTGGTGCCCAGCGCGATGATGACGACGAACATCGGAGTGACTACCCATTTGCCGTTTTCCATCGTGCGCAGTTTGGTGCCGGCATCCCAGGACTTCGTCGCTGGGAACCGCTTCTCGACCCAACGCAGTAACGCGTTCTCTTCGAACTCGTCCTCTTCCTGGTCATGATGCATGTTCTCGCGGGCCAGCTTGATCGCGGTGTAGATCAGGAACGCGCCGAAGATGTAGAACACCCAGGACCACTGGTTGATCGCCGCCGCCCCCACGGCAATGAAGATGCCGCGCAGCACGAGCGCGATCACGATGCCAATCATCAGCGCTCGCTGTTGCAGCTCACGCGGCACGCCGAACTTGGCCATGATGATCAAGAAGACGAACAGGTTGTCGATGCTCAGCGAGTACTCGGTCAGCCAGCCGGCATAGAACTCGCCGGCAAACTGCGGGCCGGAAAACACCCATACGCCGATCCCGAATGCGATGGCCAAGGTGATGTAGAAGCCGAGTGCCAGGCCCGTCTCACGCTTGCTCGGCGCGTGTGGTCGACGCCCTAACACGAGCACGTCGAACAGCAAGATGACACAAACCACCGTCAAACTGGCGATCCATAGCCATTGGGGCACGTTCATGCGCAGCCTCTCAGGTCAGCATAGGGAAGAAACAGTGGCATCGCTCCCTCGTCCCGAGGGGCTGGCCAACACCTCAGTATGACGTAGCCGCTGCTAACCGGTGGCTTCGCGCATCTGACGGAGCTCCTTCTTCAAATCCGAGACCTCATCGCGCAGTCGCGCAGCCAACTCGAAGTGCAGATCGGTGGCTGCCTGGTGCATCTGCGTGGTGAGCTCCTGGATGAGATTGGCCAACTC
>JBATUU010000325.1:0-7107 GCA_049671385.1 Ornithinimicrobium sp.
GAGCACCATCGCGCCGGTGCCCTCCAAGAAGATCCGGTCGTACTCCAAGCCGGAATAGTCGGCGACCTCTTGCACCCGATAGTCCCGCTTGAGCATCTCAATAATGTCGCTGCGACGCTCGATCCGGCGGCTCTCCGAATGCATGGGATAGATCGCCACGTATCCGCCGGCGTGAGTGGAGAACCAATTGTTCGGAAAGACACTGTCCGGGTGCGTTGCGTCCGTGCTCTCGAAAACGTGGACCTTCACCCCGGCTTCGCGGAGCGCATCGGCAACGCCGCTGACTTCGGTGTAGGCGTCGGCGGCGATCTGCTCCGGACTTCGGCTGTGGTCCTCGGATTGAAAGGCGTTGTCGATCGCTGTTGCAGGATTGGGGGCGAAGTGATGGGGACGAATGAGCACTGCCGCGCTGGGAGCCTGAGAGGTCACCGCGTCAGTATGCGGCACGCTCAAAGGCCGCACGAGCCTGTTCGAAGGGTCCGGTGCGCTCGGCCAAGTCGCCGATGAGCGGCGTGAAGTCCGCAGAGAAACTGACGCTGGCCTCCAGCGGCAGTAATGACGGCAGATTATCGATGGCGATCACATCAATTGCTGAGGCTCTCGAGGATGGCGTTGAGTTCACACTCACATCCGTGGTCGCCGTCTGGTCGGCCTGTCCATAGCGCCGCACCGGCTCCTCCCAGGTTGTGATGGCGGTGTTGATCGGCAGCACATTGTTGTCGGACGTGACATCGCAGGTGACGTCGCCGATCACTCGCAGCACGCGATCCTCCACCTCGATATCAGCGCAGGTCACGAATGGGTCCTGAGGCCGAGTGCTCAGCACACAGTTGACCAGGACGTCATGTGCCAGCAGAGCGTCTCGATCCAGAGGCGTCGTGTCGGCCAGCCCCCAGCGCGTGAACTCCCAGCCAGCCTCGGTGAGCGCATCGCATGCTCCCCGGCCGCTACGGCCTCGTGCGCCAATCACCAATGCTCTGCCCGGGGTGCCTCCAGACTGCTTCACCGCAGCGTCGAGCTTGGGCCGTGAGGTCGGTTGCAGCGGCGCGAGGAGGTTGTCGGCGTGGGCAAGCAACGACAGGCTCGCACCGACATACCCAGCCCAATAGCCAAACGCCACCACCCGACGCCCCTGCGTCGTGAGGTACTCCACGTCCAAGAGCTCGCCGCCGCCGCGGCTAAACCGAGCGAGCAACTCGTCGGCGCCCGCTTGCCCTTTGTACGCGTGGGCGAAATAGATGTGGGTATGACGCAAGCGGTCCGGTTGGTCCGGTAGTTCCTTGATACCCACGATGTAGGCGTCGGTGGGTGCGTCCACCCAACTGCCCTCGGGCGCGATCTCACACCCCGCTTCGGCATACCACGTGGTCTCAAAGACCCGCTGCGCGGACTCCTCGACCGTGATCTGGGCACCCTCGCCGATCAGCCGCGCCGCGTCGGCGGGCACAATGGGAGCGCGACGCTCGGTGGCTCGGGACTCGCTGCGAATCCACAGGTGGACAGGGGTAGACGGCAGGTTCACGTCCCATACCTTAGGGGCCAGCACTGCCACAGAGTCTGCCGGCCGAGCCGATCGGGACAGGAGGGCTGGGTGCACATGTGGGATGTCGTCATCATTGGGGCTGGGCCTGCTGGGTGTAGCGCCGCGCTCGCCGCACGCCGTGCCAGGCCTAAGGCATCGGTGCTCCTGCTTGATCGGGCCACCTTTCCGCGCGACAAGGCATGTGGTGACGGCATCGCTCCGCACGCCATCGACGTCCTGAGGGACCTGGGTGTGCCCTGGCATTTCCCGAGGTACCGGCCCGTGCGCTCCTTGCAGCTATCAAGTGGTCCCGAGCACGTGGCGCGCGATATGCGCCGCGATGCCTGGGTGGTCCCCCGAGTCGATTTCGATGACTATCTGCTCCGTCAGGCTCAGGAGGCCGGGGTCAGCGTCGTGCGGCAACGGGTCCGGTCGGTGCGCCGATTGGCAACGTCGATCGTTGTCGACGATTGTGTGCAGGCAGCCGTGGTGATCGCCGCAGATGGTGCGCATAGCGAGGTACGGCGAGTCAGTGGTGACAACCTCGGCACCTCTGGGCCGACCGCGTTGGCGCTGCGTGGTTATGCGCCCACCCCGCGGCAGCGGCGCGGCAAGCAGGTCATCGCGTTCAGCTCGATCCGCCAGCCGGCCTACGGCTGGTCTTTTGATCGAGGCGACGGCTGGAGCAACGTGGGCTATGGAGAGGTCATGCCCAAGGCCACCACGCGTCCGCCACTGCGCAAAGCAATGATGATCGACCACCTCGAGCGCCTGTTGCCCGGTGCAACCACGAGCGCGCAGTCATGGAGAGCGGCACCCTTGCCGCTCTCGGGTCCCGGCTTCGCGCATCCGCGAGGCCGACTTCTATATGTCGGCGACGCCGCGCATCTCGTCAACCCGTTGACTGGTGAGGGCATTTACTACGCGGTCCTGACGGGCGCGTTGGCTGGTCAGGTCGCGGTCTCTGCGGCCCTTGACCCCGGTGGTGCCTACCGGGCCAACGTGCGGCGCCAGCTCTTGGCGCACTTCAGGACAACGACGACTGTGAGCAGGTTGGCGCGCTCGCCGTCGCTACTTCGGTTCGGACTGCGAGCGGCTGCAGCGCGACAAAGCGTCTTCGATGACGTGGTCGAGATCGGTCTCGGCTCGGGAGTGGTGACTGCATCGCTGCTGAAAGCAACGGCCAGACATGGCTGGCGTTGAGCAGAGACCGCTGATGAGTTGAGCAGGCACCGTTCCTCCGGTATGCGCTGAATGGCCCAGTGCGCTAGATTTACGGTGTATGTTTACGGTGTAAGCCCACCTCAACACAGGAGATTTCAATGAGCAAGATCACGATGGCAGCAGCGGCGGCAGTCGGTTACGTGCTCGGGAGCCGGGCCGGCCGCGAGCGATATGACCAGATCGCCGAGAAGGCGCAGACGGTGTGGAACAACCCCAAGGTGCAGCAAGGGACCCGCCGCGCCAAGCAGAAGGCTGAGGATGTCGCCGACGAGAAGGGCCTGTCCTCAGATGACACGAGCTCGGACTTCTCTGCCGACGGGGGTCAGGACAAGGGCACCTTTAATGTCTGAGCGGATGAGCGAGCGACCCCCTAGCGGATCGCACGAGGCCTCAACGGGTGAGTTGATAGCCCGCTTGTCCGAGCAGACTTCGACGTTGATCCGTGATGAGATGCGACTGGCCAAGGCCGAGATGTCGCAAGCAGCTAAGCACGCTGGAGTCGGGTTGGGCATGTTCGGAGCGGGCGGGCTGCTCGCTCTTCTGGGTCTGGGGGCGGGGGTTGCCACCGCGATCATCGCCTTGGCGCTCGTGCTCCCTACCTGGGCGGCCGCGCTCATCGTGACTGCCGTGCTGTTGGTCGCGGCAGCCATCGTCTCGCTGCTGGGCAAGAAACAGGTTGAGCAGGCTAAACCCACTCCTGAGCGGACGATGGCCAATGTCAAGGAAGACGTATCGACCGTGAAGGAGAACGCCAGCCATGGCAACTGACACTCAGACCGACAGCAACGGCTCAGGTGAAGGCACCTCGACTGATCCCGATCAGATTGAAGCGGAGATCGAGGCGACGCGTGAAGAGTTGAGCCAGACCGTCGATGAGTTGAGCAAGAAGCTCGACGTGAAGTCTCAGGCGCAGCAGCGCGTTGACGAGGTCAAGCAGCGCGCTCAAACTACGATGCAGGATCCGCAGGCGCGTTCGGAGGCGATGAAGAAGGCAGCGCCGATCCTCGGTGGGATCGCGGGCGTAGCGATTGCTCTGGGTCTGCTGCGGCGGACGCTGCGATGATCTTGGGCCTGGGCAAGAAGAAGGATAACGAAACGGCGGACAGCACGGGGTCTTCCCGGTCGTCCACAAAGTCCGATAGCGGCGCAAACGATCGCGACGAAGCCCCGGACAGCGACAGCGACAACCTTTCGGACAACGACGACGCCTCGACGAGTGGCTCGGATGCTGACAAGGCGCCGGACCCTGAGTCTGAGACAAAGCCCGACGATCCTGGCGACGTCAAGGCGCCGACTTGGGGATACACCGCGCGTAAGACATTGCGAGAGTTCACCGATGATGAGTGCACCGACATTGCGGCCGCGCTGACGTATTACGCGGTGTTGGCGCTGTTCCCCGCTTTGATCGCCATTTTGTCGTTGTTGAGTTTGGTAGGTCAGAGTCAAAAGACCATTGACACGACGATGACGATCCTCACGGACTTCGGTGGGTCCTCAGTGGCCGACACCTTGAAGCCGACCATTGAGTCGTTGGCTACCTCGCCGAATGGACTGATCGCGTTGATCATTGGTCTGGCGACAGCGCTGTGGTCGGCCTCGGGTTACATCATGGCGTTCAGTCGTGGGATGAACCGGGTGTATGAGATTCGTGAGGGTCGTCCTATTTGGAAGCTTCGCCCCATGATGCTGCTGATCACGCTGATCATCGTGATCATGGTCGTGGTCATCGCGCTGATGCTTGTTCTGTCAGGTTCGCTGGCGACCACCATCGGTAACACGATCGGGTTGGGTTCGACCGTGCTCACGGTGTGGACCTATGCCAAGTGGCCCGTCATCTTGATTTTGGCCATCCTCACCGTTGCGCTGTTGTACTACTCGACGCCCAATGTGCAGCAACCCAAGTTCCGTTGGATGAGTATCGGTTCTGCTTTCGCCATCCTCGTCTGGATCGTGGCTTCTATCGCTTTCGGGTTCTACGTGGCGAACTTCTCCAGCTACAGCGCGACCTACGGCTCTTTGGCCGGAGTCATCATCTTCTTGCTGTGGTTGTGGATCACCAACATCGCATTGCTCTTCGGTGCGGAGTTGGATGCAGAACTCGAGCGCTCTCGCCAACTACAGGGTGGCTTGGAAGCTGAAGAAGAGTTGCAACTGCCCGCTCGCGATACGAGCAAGATCGAGAAGTTGGAAGAGAAAGAACGCAAGGACGTCAAAAAGGGGAAGGCCCTGCGGCGCAGTGCCGGCGAGACGACCGACCCCAAGGCGGCAAAGAAAGAGAAGTCGGGAAAGCGTTAATACGTCGCCCCGATGACCGGCAGTATTCATTGATGGACAAAGGAGTCTCATGATTACCACGAATCAGATGCAGCAGATGATCGACAACGACGCAGTTGTCGTCGACTCTGACGGAGACAAGGTCGGCAAGATCGGCCAGGTCTACCTCGACGATGACAGCGGCAACCCCGAGTGGGTGACCGTCAAAACGGGCCTGTTCGGCACCTCGGAGACCTTTGTGCCGCTGAGCGCAGCGGATCTGAGCGATGACACGATCCGGGTGCCGTACGACAAGGCCACGATCAAGGACGCACCGCGGGTTGATGCCGACCAGCACCTTTCGCCCGAACAGGAAGACGATCTCTACCGGCACTACAAGGACGTCGGCGGAGACCACGCTGTTGATGGCCACGACCACGACGGTCACGACCACGATGGTCACGACGGTCACGACGGTCACGACCACGACGGTCACGACCACGATGACCACGGGCGGCACGGCAATGCGGCCGACGGGGACGCCATGGTTCGCTCCGAAGAGCAGGTCGATGTCGGCACCGAGAAGGTGGAGACCGGCCGCGCCCGCTTGCGTAAGTACGTCGTCACCGAGGACGTGACGACGACCGTGCCGGTAGAGCGTGAGGAAGTGCGAGTGGAGCGCGAGCCGATCGGCGACGGCGACGGCGAGGTTGTGGCCGACGGTGATCTAGGTGAACAGGAGCAGGAGGTTGTGCTCACCGAGGAGCGCGTGAGTGTCAATAAGGAAACTGTTCCTGTGGAGAAGGTCAACCTGGGCACCGAGACCGTCAGAGATGAGCAAGAGGTCACCGAAGAGGTCCGCAAGGAGCAGATCGAGGCTGACGTGCCCGACGAAGCGCAGGCGGGCGACGGCGAGCGCAACGACCGCTAACGTAGTCAGATGAGCACACAGATGGGTGATGAGTCGACCAGCTCTCAGCCCCGGTACCGTAGCGAACAAGACACGACGATTTTCGAGCAGTCCGGCGGTACCGGGGCGCCCATGGCTTCCGAGGGTTCGTCTGAGCCTCAGGTCGAGCGCGAGCAAGAGATTTTTGGCGGTCTGCAGTGGGGGTCTGCCTTCTTCGGGTGGATCACCGCCACCGGCATGGTGGTCTTTGCCTCGGCCATCTTGGCTGGTATCGGAGCCTTGGTGCAGCAGGCACCCAACATCGACTTGTCCAGGATCGCTGAGAATCCCCAATCTGCTGGCTGGGTTGGGGGCGGGGTCTTGGTGGCGGTCATTCTGTTTGCATACTTCTGTGGAGGCTACGTAGCAGGCCGTATGGCGCGCTTCGATGGTGGCAAGCAGGGGCTGGCGGTCTGGCTATGGGCCATCTTGATGGCAGCAGTCGTGACAGCCGTCGGATTGAGCCTGGGTCAGCGACTGGACGTCACCGAACAGCTCAGCGGACTACCGACCATACCGATCGAGGAGGGTGACCGTTCCTTGGCTGCTGTGGTAGCAGTGGTAGTCGTCTTGGTCACCGCTCTGGTGGGTGCCCTGCTGGGTGGCTTCGCTGGGATGCGGTTCCACCGTAAAGTCGACGCGGCCTCCGGTCGGGATCGGTTGTAGGGGTGGATTGTGGCGGACCGGTTCACGTTCAAAGTTGCGGATGTCGACCAGGCCAGGTGTGATGGCTAAGAGTCAGCGAACGCTCAGCAGCCCCCAGAACTCTCGGTGGAAGGTCCTCATGAAGCCCGGCAGTGCCCCCGCAACCTCCATGGGACGGGGTCGTTTGGATCGAGAGTTGATCATCAAAACAGCTATCGAATTCATGGACACCCACGGCGTGCAAGGCCTGACGATGCGCAAGTTGGGGGCAGAGTTGGGTGTCGAAGCCATGTCGATCTATCGGTATATCCCGGGACGTGAAGATCTGCTCGAGGCTGTGGTTTCGCACCTCCTGGACGGGTTGACCGAGCGTCTGGATGCAGATCTCACGCAGACCTGGCAAGGATACGTTCAGGCCTATGCCCACGAGGTTCGCGATGTAGCGATGGCCCACCCCAGCATCTTTCCGCTCGTGGCGACCAAGCACCCGGCCGCACCGTGGCTTCGGCCACCG